>CAXSEO010000351.1:0-3837 GCA_964235525.1 uncultured Sphingomonas sp.
GGCGCATGGTCCCGGTCGACATCGACACCGGTACGCGGGTGTGGGACCAGAACTTCGCCGGCATCTCGACGCCTTGGGTCGCGGGCGAGTGGCTGTTCGTGGTGACGGACGACGCGCGCCTCGTCTGCCTCGCGCGCGCGAGCGGCAAGGTCCGCTGGATCGTGCAGCTCCAGCATTACCGCAAGGAAAAGGGGCACAAGGGCGCGGTCACCTGGTTCGGCCCGGTGCTGGCGGGCGGCAAGCTGATCCTGACCAACTCGCTGGGGCAGGTGGCGTATCGCTCGCCGACCGACGGCGCGGAGGTGAGCGTGATGACCGACAAGGGCAAGGTCCCCTACGCGCTGCCGCCGATCGTCGCCAACGCAACGCTGTATACGATCGACCAGAAGGGGCGGATCACGGCGTCGCGTTGATGGCCTGAGCGTTTCGCTCCCCATCGCGGCGATGGTGGGCTATGGAGCGCCATGCCCCTCCCCATCGTCGCGATCGTTGGCCGGCCGAATGTCGGCAAGTCGACGCTGTTCAACCGGCTGGTCGGCCAGCGGCTCGCGCTGGTCGATGACCGGCCGGGCGTGACGCGCGACCGGCGGGAGGGGGACGCGCATCTGATCGGTCTCGACTTCCGCGTCATCGACACCGCGGGGTACGAGGACGAGGACCCGGACACGCTCCCCGGGCGGATGCGGCGCCAGACCGAAATGGCGGTGGCCCAGGCCGATGTCGCGCTGTTCCTGTTCGACGCGCGCGCGGGGCTCGTGCCGCTCGACGAGGAGATCGCGCGCTGGCTCCGTGCCAGCGACACGCCGGTGATCCTGGTCGCGAACAAGGCGGAAGGGCGCAGCGGCGAGCAGGGCATCCTCGAATCGCTGTCGCTTGGGTTCGGCGATCCGGTGCAGCTCTCCGCCGAACATGGCGAGGGGCTCGCCGACCTGTTCGAGGCGCTGCTCCCGCACATCGACCGCCCCGATGACGAACCCGAGGAAGAGCCGGAAGGCCCCGACGCGCCGCTCAAGCTCGCGATCGTCGGGCGGCCCAATGCGGGAAAGTCGACGCTGATCAACCGGATGCTCGGCGAGGATCGGCTGATCACCGGGCCCGAAGCCGGGATCACGCGCGACTCGATCGCGATCGACTGGGAATGGCAGGGCCGCCAAGTCCGGCTGATCGACACCGCAGGCCTTCGCAAGAAGGCCAAGGTGCAGGACAAGCTGGAGAAGCTGTCGGTCGCCGACGCGCTCCACGCGGTCGATTTCGCGGAGGTGGTGGTGCTGCTGCTCGACGCGACGCTTGGGCTGGAGGCGCAGGACCTGCGGATCGCCGACCGGGTACTGCAGGAGGGGCGCGCGCTGGTGGTGGCGCTCAACAAATGGGACGTGGCCGAGCACGCCTCGTCGCTGTTCAACGGCGTCAAGGCGGCGCTCGACGAGGGGCTGGCGCAGGTCAAGGGCGTGCCGCTGCTCACCGTTTCGGCGGCGACCGGCAAGGGCATCGACCAGCTGATCGGCGCGGCGTTCGAGGTGCGCGACGCCTGGTCGCGGCGGGTCGGCACGGGCGAGCTCAACCGCTGGTTCGAGCGCGCGGTGGAGGCCAACCCGCCGCCCGCGCCCGGCGGCAAGCGGATCAAGCTGCGCTATATCACCCAGGCGAAGACTCGGCCGCCCGGCTTCGTGTTGTTCGGCACCCGCGTCGACGATCTGCCGGTCAGCTACCAGCGCTACCTGATCAACGGCATCCGCCGCGAGCTTGGCTTTGGCGCGGTGCCGGTGCGCCTGACGCTGCGTGCGCCCAAGAATCCGTTCGACCAAAACAGGTAAGGCGGATCAACGGCTCGTTTACGGATCGCGCGTAGAGATTGCTCCTCAATGGGCCACACCGCACGGGAGAACTCGGTGTCCTTCGAAGGCAGCACGCTGGTGGACTGGAGCGCCTACGCCCGCGCGCGAGCGGAGCTGGGGGCGGGCTTCGTCCGCATCCTCGGCTATTTCCGCGAGGATGGGGTGAAATCCGTCAGCGCGATCGAGGCGGCGCTGCGCGCGAACAGCGCGGTCGCGCTGGTGATTCCCGCCCATACGCTGAAAGGGGAGGCGCGGCAGTTCGGCGCGGAGCCGCTCGCCGACCTCGCCGAGGCGATCGAGATGTTCGCGCGCGGCTGCGTCGAGCGGCAGGAAACGCCCGAACAGGTTCTCGAGGATGTCGTCAAGCTCCGGCCGCTGTTCAACGACACGCTGCTGCTGCTCGAACGCGAGGCGAACCCGCTGGTCGAGCGGCGCGTGGTGGGGGGCTTCGGGCGCAAGGCTAGGTAGGCCGCATCGGCTGAGGCCGACCGCGCGCGAGGCTGCGCCACAGCCACTCGAGCGGGCCGTAGCGAAACCGGGCGAGCCAGGCGGGCGACCAGAGCAGCATCAGCGCCCAGATCGCGACGACGACCCCGAGCAGCTCGGCGCGCCCGAACCGGCCGAACAGCCCCATGCCGTCGAACAGCCCCGCGCAGATCAGGCTGGTGCCCAGATAGTTGCTGAACGCCATTCGTCCGGCGGCGGCGACCCGCTCGCCCAACCTGCCCCGCATCAACGGTACAAGCAGGCACGCCCAGCCGGCGATCATCACCGGCCTGACCGGCGCGGTCCACAACAGCGACGACCAGGCGACCGCGCGCAGGTCGAACCCGCTCGCCCACTCCCATCCGGTGATGAGCAGCATCGCCGGCACGCCGATGCCGAACGCGATCAGCGCGCCGCGCCGGTACGCCGCGCGCGACCACCGACCCGCGAGCAACCCGCTCTTCAGCGCCGTCATGCCGAGCAGCATATAGGCGAGCGTCTCGCCGCCGACCGAGGTCAGCGTGGCCACAATCAGGCCGGGAGCTTCGCTCACGCGCGACGCGACCAGCGCCGGGTAGCGCCCGCGATGCAGCGCCAGCGCGTCGGCGATCGAAGCGGGGGAGGGGACGCCGAACTCGTCGCGCCAGCCGGGCAGGTCCTGCACGGCCGCCGCGCTCGGGTGTCCCGCTGCCAACGATGCGACCGCGTCCGAGATCGCGAACGGCAAGGGGAGCATGACCGCGATCTGCGCCGCGATCAGCAGCACCGCCGCCGTCACCAGCGCGTGCGCGGGTTTGCGGCGGAACAGGAACGCGACCGAGCCGACCAGCGCATAGTGGAGCAGGATGTCGCCGTCCCACACCAGCACCAGATGCGCGACGCCGAACAGCGCCAGCCACGCCATGCGCCGGTAATGCACCCGCGCCGCGCTCTCTCCCGCCGCCTCCGCGCGCTCCGCGACCAGCAACAGCGACGCGCCGAACAGCCACGAGAACAGCCCGCGCATCTTGCCGTCGACGAACACCGCCTCGACCCACCACGCGGCGAGGTCCGCGCCGTGCCAGCCGCCGTACGCGCGCGGGTTGGCGTAGGCCGCTTCCGGCATCGCGAAGGACTGGATGTTCATCAGCAGGATGCCCATCACCGCCACCCCGCGCACGAAGTCGAGGGTAAGGAGGCGGTCGCCGCGCACGATCACGCAAGATCGGCGGCGACGCCCAGGAGCTCGGCTTGCGAATGGAGCCGCTTGTCGCGTGTCCAGAGCTGACCATCCCGCAACTGACACGCGGCGGCCAGAAGGTGAGCATCGACATAGCCGACGCCGCGACTGAACAGCCCGTATTTTTCGATCAGGGCCATGACTTCATTGTGCGACGCTATCGCCGCTTGGGGCAACTCGTCCAATTCACGAAGCGCCTCGCGCCGATCGGCCAGCGAGCCGAACGCGATCTCGCCGATGACCATGGCGTGCAGAGTAATGCTTCGACGCTTAAGCAGCCGCGAAAGCTCGACATCG
>CAXSEO010000352.1:0-3826 GCA_964235525.1 uncultured Sphingomonas sp.
AGGCGACGAGTATTCAATCGCCGACATCGCCGCGTTCCCCTGGATACGAGGCACACGTTCGATGCTCAAGGCACCGCTGGCGAAAGCGATCGCGGACGCGCCCGCCACCGACCGCTGGTTCGCCGCGATCGAGGCGCGGCCAGCGGTGCAGCGAGGGCTGGCGGCGTTCGCTTAGGCCGCCGCCTCCGCAGGCATACGATGCAGCGCGCACAGCTTGTTGCCGTCGGGGTCGCGCAGATAGGCGAGGTAGAGCTTCACCGGCCCCATCTCGCGGACCCCCGGCGCATCCTCGACCGCGGTGCCGCCGTTCTCGACCCCCGCGCGATGCCAGGCGTCGGCCTGTTCGGGCGTCATCGCGAAGCCGACGGTGGAGCCGTTGCCGTGCGTCGCGGGCTCGCCGTTGATCGGTGGCGTGACCAGAAACAAGCCGCCTTCATGCATGTACACCAGTCGCCCGCGCTGGTCGACATTGCCGTCGCGACCCCCCGTCGCGGTGAACAGCGCGTCGTAGAATCGCTTGGACCGGGCGATGTCGTTGCTGCCCACCATCATGTGACTGAACAATGCGTATCTCCTCCACACCGACGTTACCGCCGGTTCGCCCGCGCCGCCACCTGTGATTGCGACGGGACCGGGTGCGTGTTACGCTCCCGTCAGTCGACGCCGCCGGACGAGCGGGCGCGACAGCCTAGGAGAAGATGATGGAACGGCACGAAGTCCGTCTCAACGAAGGCCATTTCGGGCATCTGTGCGCGCTGACCGGGCTGGCGCTCGCGGTGTCGCTGGGGCTGCTCGCGGCACTGATGTAGTCCGCGCGCTGACCGGCTTTGTCGCCGCGCGGCAACATGAGTTGCCGAGCGCGTGGGACCGCGCGCGCCGCCGCCGCGTTGAGGCGCGATGCGGACGATCGAGGTTGCGGGACTCGCCAAGACGGTCGGGGACGCGCGCGCGCTGTTCAGCGGGCTCGACCTCGCGGTCGGCGCGGGCGAACTGGTCGCGCTGGTCGGCGAGTCGGGCGTCGGCAAGTCGACGCTGCTCAACATCCTCGCCGGGCTCGACGACGCGGACGCGGGCGAGGTGCGCGTCGAGGGCGTGGCGCTCGGGTCGCTTGATGAGGCGGCGCGGACGCGGCTGCGGCGCGAGCGTATCGGCTTCGTGTTCCAGGCGTTCCACATTCTCCCTTATTTGACGCTGCGGCAGAACGTCGCGCTGCCGCTCGCGCTGGTATCGCCCGACGCGCGCGCGGCGCGCGCGCGAGCTGGCGAGATGCTCGATGCGGTGGGCCTGGGCGACCGGGGCGAGGATTACGCACGCGACCTGTCGGGCGGCGAGTTGCAGCGGGTCGCGATCGGGCGCGCGCTGGTGCACCGCCCCGCGCTGATCCTCGCGGACGAGCCAACGGGCAATCTCGATCCCGAGACCGCCGCGCGCGTGCTGGCGCTATTTGCCGAGGCGGTACGCGCGGGCGGCGCGGCGGGCATCATGGTCACGCACTCGGCGGCGACGGCGGCGATCGCGGACCGGGTGTTGACGCTCACCCGGCGAGGACTCGTCGCGAGTGGCTGAAACAGGGTTGCTCCGGTCAAGGCTGGCGCTGGCGTGGCTGATCGCGGGCGAGTGGCGCTGGCATCCCGCGCGCTTCCTCGCGACGGCGGTGGCGATCGCGGTCGGGGTCGCGCTCGGCTTTGCGGTCCACCTCGTCAACGGCTCCGCGCTCGCCTCGTTCGACCAGGCGGTGACGGGCGTGAACGGCGCGGCCGACCTGCAGGTGACCGCCGCCACCCCGCTCGGGTTCGACGAGCGCGTGTACCCGCGCGTCGCCACTGCCGCCGGGGTGACGGACGCGAGCCCGGTGGTGGTGCTCCACGCACAGGCCGGGCGCGGGCGGTTCACCTTGCTGGGCCTTGACGTGATCCGCGCGGGCGCGGTGACGCCCAGCCTCGTGGGCCTGCGCCCCAGCGGCCCCGACCAGAGCGGCACCGACGTGTTCGCGCCCGACGCGCTGTTCCTGTCGCGCGCTGCGCTCGCCGCCACGGGTGCGCGGGTGGGCGAAGCGCTGCAGGTGCGCGCGAACGGGCGCGACGTAAGTCTGCGCGTGGTCGGCTTGCTGCCGGGCGTCGCGGAGGGGCAGGCGATCGGGGCGATCGACATCGCCGCTGCGCAGTGGCGGTTCGGGCGGCTGGGCAGGCTCGACCGGCTCGACCTAAAGCTCGCCGACCGCGCGGCGGCGGAGCCCGCGATCCGCGCCGTGCTCCCCGCCGACGCGGCGCTGTCGACCGGCGAGACGCAGGCGCGGCAGGGCGACGCGCTTAGCCGCGCGTACCGCGTCAACCTCGACATGCTGGCGCTGGTGGCGCTGCTGACCGGCGGGTTCCTGGTGTTCTCCGCGCAGTCGCTGTCGGTGGCGCGGCGGTTGCGCGCGTTCGCCTTGGTGCGAACGCTGGGACTGCCGCGCGGCGGGATTATTGCGGCGGTGACGCTGGAGGGCCTGCTAATCGGCGCGATCGGCGCGGCGGCGGGGCTGGCGGCGGGCTATGGCATGGCGGCGCTCGCGCTGCGCTATTTCGGCGGCGATCTCGGCGCGGGATATTTCGCCGACGGCGCGCACCATGTCGCGTTCCAGCCGGGGGCGGCGGCGACCTTCTTCCTGCTCGGGCTGGCCGCCGCGTTGCTCGGCAGCGTGCTCCCCGCCCGCGCCGCGTCCCGGGCCGCGCCCGCCGCCGCGCTCAAGAACGCGGGCGACGTGCTCGACCCGCGCGCGCGCGTACCGTGGCTGCCGGCGGCGGTGTTGATGCTCGCGGGGGTCGGCGCGGCGTTCCTGCCGGCGGTGAACCACCTGCCCGTGTTCGGGTTCGTCAGCATGGCGCTGCTGCTGGCGGGCGGGGTCGCGGGCGTGCCGTGGCTGGTGCGCGAGCTGCTGCGCCCGTGGCGGCGGCGCGACGTGGCGAGCGTGCCGCTTCAGCTCGCGATCCGGCATGTGCAGGGCGCCCCCGCCGAGGCCGCCACCGCCCTGTGCGGCATCGTCGCGTCGACCGCGCTGATGATCGCGATGGCGACGATGGTGACCAGCTTTCGCGGCGCGGTCGACGCGTGGCTGGGGCAGGTGCTCGCCGCCGACCTGTACGCGCGGACGGAGCCAGGAGCGGCCTTCGATCCCGCCGCGCAGGCGCGGCTTCGCGCGGTGCCGGGCGTCGCGACAGTCGCGTTCAGCCGTCAAATCCCGCTGACGCTCGCGCCCGACCGTCCGCCGATCACGCTGAGCGGGCGCGATCTAGACTCTGCGGCCGGAAGTGCGCTGCTGGTGCTGATCCACCAGGCACCGATTCCAGCCGGGGCCACGCCGGTCTGGGTGTCCGAGCCCGCAGAGCGATTGTATGGCTGGTACGCGGGCGACCGGATCGCGCTGCCGATCGGCGGCGGGCGGACCGTCTTCGCGGTCGCGGGCGTGTGGCGCGACTATGCCCGCCAGCAAGGCGCGGTGCTGTTGCGGAGCGCGGACTTCACGCGGGCGACCGGCGACCCGACGCGCGACGAGGCGGCGGCGCTGCTCCGCCCCGGGGCGCGAGCGAGCGACGTGTCGCGCGCGATGCTGGCGGCGCTGTCCCCCGAGCTGCGGCGGCAGGTGACGACCGCCGAGCCGCGCACACTCCGCCGCTTCGCGCTCCAGCTGTTCGACCGCAGCTTCGCGGTCACCTATGTGCTGGAGGCGGTGGCGATCCTGGTCGGGCTGGCGGGCGTGGCCGCCACCGTCTCCGCGCAGGCGCTCGCGCGCGCGGGGGAGTTTGGCATGCTCAGGCACGTCGGGCTGTGCAGGCGGCAGATCATG
>CAXSEO010000353.1:0-3818 GCA_964235525.1 uncultured Sphingomonas sp.
CGAAGATTTCCGCCTTCGCGTCCGCGATCGCCGCTTCGTCCGCGAAGAACTCGATGTGCGACGGCGCGATCGCGGTGATCAGCGCGACATGCGGGCGCACCAGCCGGGTCAGCGCGGCGAGCTCGCCCGCGTGGTTCATCCCCATCTCGAGCACCGCGACCTCGGTGTCGGCGGGCATCCGCGCGAGGCTGAGCGGGACGCCCGTATGGTTGTTGTAGCTCTTGACCGAGCGATGCACCCGCCCCGGCGCGCTCCGGTCGAGCGCCGCCCACAGCGCCTCCTTGGTGCCGGTCTTGCCCACCGATCCGGTGACGCCGATCACGCGCGCGGCGGACCGTGCCCGCGCCGCGCGCGCGAGCCCCTCCAGCGCGGCGAACGTGTCGGACACGAGCACATGCGGCCCCTCAACGGGTTGCGAGACGGTCACCCCCGCCGCCCCGTTCGCGAACGCCTGCTCGACGAAGCGGTGTCCGTCGGTCGTCTCGCCTGTCAGCGCCACGAACAGGTCCCCCGCCGACACCTCGCGCGAATCGAAGGTCACCCCCCCGCACGCGAAGCGCGCGGACGCGACGCCACGACACGCGGCGGCGATCTCGTCGGAGGTCCACAGCGGGGTCATGTCAGCCGTACTTCAGCCCGAGCTTGGGCCGCCCGCTCTTCTCCGTTCGCGCTGAGCTTGTCGAAGCACCGTCCTTTCCTCCCGAAGAAGAACTCAGTCCTTCGACGAGCTCAGGACGAACGGACGAGCAATCACCCCGTCGCTGCATATCAGTTCGCGTCATCCCACCACCTCCCTTGCCACGCTCACATCATCGAACGGCAGCACCAGGTCGCCCACGACCTGTCCCTGCTCGTGCCCCTTGCCCGCGATCAGCACGATGTCCTCCGCCCCGGCGAGCGCCACCGCGTGCGCGATCGCCGCGCGCCGGTCGCCAATCTCGGTCGCGGCCGGTGCCCCGGCCAGGATCGCGCGGCGGATCGCGGCGGGCTGCTCGGTGCGCGGGTTGTCGTCGGTGACGATCACCACGTCCGCCGCCTCCCGCGCGACCCGCCCCATCTCTTCGCGCTTGCCCGCGTCGCGGTCGCCGCCCGCGCCGAACACCAGGATCAGCCGCCCGCCCGCATGGGGCTTCAGCGCCGCCGTCGCCGCCGCCAGCGCGTCGGGGGTGTGCGCGTAGTCGACATAGACCGGCGCGCCCGAGCGCGTGATCGCGGCCCGCTCCAGCCGCCCGCGCACCGGCTGCAGCCGCTGGAGGTTCGCCAGCGTCGCCGCCACCTCGCCCCCGGTCGCGATCACCAGCCCCGCCGCGACCAGCGCGTTCGCGGCCTGATACGCGCCGATCAGCGGCAGGATGACGCGGTGCTCGCGCCCGTCCGCAGCAATCAACAGGCCCTGCCCCAGCAGCGTCGGCGAGCGTGACACCAGCCGCAACGTCTCGCCGCGCTCACCGACCGTCAGCACCCGGTTGCCCCGCTCGCGCGCGAGGTCGATCACCCGCGCCGCCTCGCGGTCGTCCGCCCACACCACCGCCGCGCCGTCCGCGTCGAGCACCTCGGAGAACAGCCGCAGCTTGGCGGTTAGGTAAGCCGCCATGTCGCCGTGATAGTCGAGATGGTCGCGCGACAAGTTGGTGAACGCCGCCGCGCGCACCGGCAGCCCCTCGGTCCGGTATTGCGACAAGCCGTGGCTCGACGCCTCGAACGCCAGATGCGTCACCCCCTCGCGCGCCAGCCCCGCCGCGTTGGCGAGGAAGGTGACGATGTCGGGCGTGGTCAGCCCGGTATAGGTGCGCTCGTCGGCGGTGGCGACGCCCAGCGTTCCGATCGAGGCGGCGTGGTGCCCCGCCATCCGCCACAGCTGGCGCGTCATCTCGACGGTGGAGGTCTTGCCATTGGTCCCGGTCACTGCCACGCACGTCGGCGGAAACGGCGCGAAGAACCGCGCCGCCGCCCGCGCGAACCGCTCGCGGGGCGCGCGGTCGGCGACGTGGAACGCGCCCTCGACGCGCGCCTCAGGCCGCGCGACCACCGCCACCGCGCCGCCCGCGACCGCCGCCGGGATGAAATCCTCGCCGTTGCGCGCGGTGCCCTGAAACGCGCCGAACACCGTGCCCGGCGCGACCTTGCGATGGTCGATTGCGAAGCCGGTCACCGCCGCGTCCGGCGCCCCCTCGACCAGCGCGGACAGCCTCATTGCTCCTCGCCGCCGGTCGGCGCGGCGGTGGCCCCCGCGACGAGGGTCAGCATCGGTTGCAGATCAGCGAGGTCGACCTCGCGCCCGGCATCCGGCACCACGCCCAGCAGCGATCCGGTCCGCGCGATCACCCGCCCCACCACCGGCGCCGCGTTCCACGCCGCGGTCTTCCAGCCGAACGTCTCCTTGGTCGCCTGCGGCGAGTCGAGCATCGCCAGCACGACGTAATGCGGCGCGTCCATCGGGAACGCGGCGACAAAGGTCGCGACGTTGCGGTGCCGGTCATAGCCGCCGTTCGACGCCGCCTCGGCGGTGCCGGTCTTGCCGCCGACGCGATAGCCGGGCGCGTCGCCCTTGCGCCCCGTGCCGTACAGGCAGACCAGCCGCAGCAGCTGGCGCATCCGCGCGCTGGTCGCCTCGCTGAACACGCGCCGTCCGGCGGGCGCGTGGCCGGGCGCGAGCTTCAGTAGCGTCGTCGGCCGCCACACCCCGCCATTGACCAGCGCGGCATAGGCGCTGGCGAGCTGGAGCGGGGTGATCGCGATGCCGTGGCCATAGGCGGTCGTCATCGTCGTCGTCCGCGCCCAGTAGCGCGGCCAGAGCGGGTGCGCCTTCTCGCGCAGCTCGATGTCGGGCTTGCTGTCGAAGCCCAGCTTGCGGAACGTCGCCTGCATCCGCGCCGCGCCGACCTCATCCGCGACGCGCGCGGTGGCGATGTTGGACGAATAGATCAGCGTTTCGGGGATGTTGAGCCAGCGCCTGGGATCGCCCTTCTCGTCATGGATCGTGAACCCGCCGACATGCAGCGGCGCGGTCGCGTCGAAGCGGCGCGCCATGGAGGTCACCACGCCGTCGTCGATCGCGGTCGCCATGGTGATCGGCTTGAACGTCGAGCCAAGCTCGTACACGCTCTGCGTCACCCCGTCGCGCAGCTGGTCGGGGCCGGACATCCCCACCCGGTTGGGGTCGAAGGTGGGCAGCGACACCAGCGCGATCACCTCGCCGGTGCGCGCGTCGAGCACCACCCCCGCTGCCGAGCGCGCCTGGAAATTGTCGCGGGCGCGCGCGAGCTCCGACTCCATCGCCGCCTGCACGCGGGTGTCGAGCGACAGCGCCACCGGCTCGCCCGCCGTCGCCGGATTGGTGAGCCGCGCGTCGAGCACGCGCTCCATCCCGCTCATCCCTCGGCCCTCGACCGACAGGAAGCCAAGCGCGTGCGCGGCCATCGTCGATTGCGGGTAGAGCCGCTGCTGGTCATGCTCGTAGATGATCGCGGGCTCGCCGATCGCGTTCACCGCCTCGACCAGCGCGGGGCTCGCGCGCCGCTGGATATAGGTGAAGTTCACCTTCCTGGTCAGCAGCCCGTAGAAGAACGCGCGCGGGTGTTCGGGCATCAGCGCGGCGAGCTTGTCCGCGACCTCGCCCGGATCGCCGAGCAGCGCGCCCGGGTGGACGCCAATCGCATAGCTGTCGATCGTCCGCGCGAGCGGCGCGCCGTTGCGGTCGACGATATCGCCGCGCGGGACCGCGCCCAGCACCCGCTCGCCCTCCGCCCCGGAGAACAGCGCCAGCGTCGCCAGCCGCCCCACCACCACCAGCACCGCCGCCGCGAACAACAGCAACA
>CAXSEO010000354.1:0-3815 GCA_964235525.1 uncultured Sphingomonas sp.
TCCGAAGATCTCCGATGGCCACCCCTCAGCTACACCACGTCCCGGGGCACGACCTCGTCAAGAGTGAGCGTGTCAGAAGCCGTTTGCGCGTTTGCCGTCGCCGAAACCAACAGCAGCATAGCCGCGAGCCAAAATCTCAATGTGCCTCCCCCCAACTAGGCCCCGTGCCAATCTCCACCGCCAACGGCACGGACAACGGTACCGCAGGCTCCGCCGCCCTAGCCATTACCCCCTCGATCACCGGCTTCGCGTCGTCCGCCATCTCCGCCGGGCACTCGAACACCAGCTCGTCGTGCACCTGGAGCAGCATCCGGCACCGCTCCAGCCCCGCCTCGGCAAGCGCCGGGCCCATCCGCACCATCGCGCGCTTGATGATGTCCGCGCTGGTGCCCTGGATCGGGGCGTTGATCGCGGCGCGCTCGGCACCCTGGCGCTCGTGCTGCACCTTCGACTTCAGCCGCGGGAACCAGCATTTGCGCCCGAACAGCGTCAGCGTGTAGCCCGTCTCCCGGGCGCGCGTCAGCGTGTCGGCCATGTAGCGGTTGACGCCGGGGAACCGCTCGAAATAGCGGTCGATCATCGCTTGCGCCTCGTCCGCCGACACGTCGAGCCGCCCGGCCAGCCCCCAGCGGCTGATCCCGTACAGGATCGCGAAGTTGATCGTCTTGGCGCGGCTGCGGGTGTCGCGGTTTACCTCCCCGAACAGCTCGGTCGCGGTCAGGCTGTGGATGTCGTCCCCGCGCGCGAACGCGTCGCGCAGCTGCGGCACGTCGGCGATGTGCGCGGCGAGGCGCAGCTCGATCTGCGAATAGTCGGCGGACAGGATGACGTTGCCCGGCTCGGCCACGAAGGCGTCGCGGATCTGGCGGCCGGTCTCGGTGCGGATCGGGATGTTCTGGAGGTTGGGCTCGGTCGACGACAGCCGCCCGGTCTGCGCGCCGGTGAGGCTGTAGCTAGTATGCACCCGCCCGGTGCGCGGGTTGATCTCCTGCTGGAGCGCGTCGGTATAGGTGTTCTTGAGCTTGGTGAGCTGACGCCAGTCGAGCACGCGGCGGACGATCTCAGATCCCTCGCCCTTCTCGCGCGCGAGGCGTTCGAGTTCGGTGACGTCGGTCGAATAGACTCCCGACTTGCCCTTGCGCCCGCCCTTGAGCCCCAGCCGCTCGAACAGCACGTCGCCCAGCTGCTTGGGGCTGCCGATCGTGAACGGGCCGCCCGCCATGCGATGCACCTCCGTCTCCAGCTCGGCGATCTGGCCGGTGAAGCCCGCCGACAGCGCGGCCAGCCGCTCGCGGTCGACCTTGACGCCCTCGCGCTCCATGCCCGCGATGACGGCGACGAGCGGGCGGTCGACCATCTCGTACACGCGCGTCGCGCTCTCGGCGGGCAGGCGCGCGCGGAAACGTTTCCAGAGCCGGTACGCCACGTCCGCGTCCTCCGCGGCGTAGCGGGTGGCGGTGGCGAGGTCGATCTCGTGGAAGCCGCGCTGGGTCTTGCCGGTGCCGACCACGTCCTTGAACGCGATGCAGCTGTGCGACAGGTGCGTCGCGGCGAGCTCGTCGAGCCCGTGGCCGTGCAGCCCGGCGTCGAGGTCGAAGCTCATCACGATCGTGTCGTCATAAGGGGCGATCGCGACTCCGCGCTGGCCGAGCACGATCATGTCGAACTTGAGGTTGTGCCCGAGCTTGAGCACGCCCGGATGTTCGAACAGCGGCTTGAGCCGGGCGAGCGCCGCTTCCGCCGTCAGCTGGTCGGGCGTCTCCGCGAGCAGGTCAGTGCCGCCATGCGCGAGGGGCACGTAGCAGGCGCGGTTGGCTTGAAGTGCGAGGCTCACGCCCACCAGCTCGCACCGCATCGCGTCCGTGCCACTGGTCTCCGTATCCACCGCGACCCAGCCCTGCGCCACCGCCGCCGCGATCCACCCGTCGAGTTGGTCGAGCGTCGTCACCGTCTCGTACGCGTCGTGGTCGCAGGGCGGGTCGTCCTGCACCGGCGGGTGCGACGGCGTGTCGACCGGCGCGTCCGCGACCTGGCTCAGCCGGGCGAGCAGCGACTTGAACCCGTGATGCTCGAGGAACGCGCGCAACGGCGCGTCGGGGATGCCCTGCAGCCCCAGCTCCTCGAGCGGATGTTCGAGCGGCGCGTCGCACTTGAGCTTCACCAACTCGCGGCTCATCCGCGCGTCGTCGGCGTGGGCGATGAGATTGTCGCGCAGCTTGCCCGGTTTCATCGCGGGCGCGGCGGCGAGCACGCCTTCGACATCGCCATGCTCGACGATCAGCTTGGCGGCGGTCTTCGGCCCGATGCCCGGGACGCCCGGCACGTTGTCGACCGCGTCGCCCATCAGCGCCAGCACGTCGCCGAGCTTGTCGGGGCTGACACCGAACTTCTCCTGCACGTAGTCCGGTCCGAGGCGGCGGTTGTTCATCGTGTCGTAGAGGTCGATGCTCGGCTCGGTGAGCAGCTGCATCAGGTCCTTGTCGCTCGACACGATCGTCACCGACCAGCCCTGCGCCAGCGCCGCCTTGGCATAGCTTGCGATCAGGTCATCCGCCTCCAGCCCCTCCTCCTCGATGCACGGCAGCGAGAAAGCGCGGGTGGCGTCGCGGATCATCGGGAATTGCGGGACGAGGTCGGCGGGCGGCGGTGGGCGGTGTGCCTTGTAGTCGCTAAACATCTCGTTGCGGAACGTGTGCGACCCCTTGTCGAGGATCACGGCCATGTGCGTCGGGCCGTCGGCGGCGTGCAGCTCGTCCGCCAGCCGCCAGAGCATGGTGGTATAGCCGTACACCGCCCCTACCGGCTCGCCATGCTTGTTGGTCAGCGGCGGCAGGCGGTGATAGGCGCGGAAAATATAGCCGGAGCCGTCGACGAGGTAGAGGTGGGGCATGATTGCTGCGGAGTAGAGCCGACAAGCTGCCGGGGAAAGACACTAGCGCCGGGATGCGCAGCTGAGAATCCAGCAGGGCGGTCCGAAACTGAGCCGATCTGTCCAACGCGCGGTCGGGACAACGGGGGCACTGACTGTGGGCAAAATGATCGACGGATCACCGCCAGCTTTAGGCCAAGTCTGGCCAGCAAGCCCGTTCGGGTACCACCGAGCGTTGGCCGCAAACGGGCGTCTAGGCGCGAGAAGCCGCAGTCGAGTTTCTTTTGGTACTTGATGGTAATCAATGAGATTACGCAAACTGCCTTCCGCGTCGTTAACTCCTGAACGAGCAAAGTAGGCGCGGTCCCGAACGAGAGCTGATACAGGGACATCAAGTGCCAGCGCATGCTCGCCAGGTGCCGCTACGACCGGATCAAGGCGCACGCAGCACAGCAGAACTACACCAAGCAACGACATCATTGACATGAAAGGCACTTGCCGTAAACACTTCATCCAGTACAAGGCAAAAATTGCGAGTAGTGGTATAAGCCATTTAAAGTAATGTATATTGTTGAAATGCCAAAGTCCCGGAGGCAGTAAATCGCTATACGCGGTCATTGCGACCGTGTAGCTTACCGCCGCTATGACTAAACAGAATATCAGGGGACGCCGCTGAGGCAATAAAGGCCGCACTAACCCGTGTAACATTCCAGCAAACCCTAGAATTAACCAAGGCCACCATCGGAGGAGTGCTGTTTCTTCGCCAAACCAAGGTCTCGCTTCGACAAACAATACACGAAAGCGCCAGCCAAAATCACTGAAGGATAGACCGTAAGCTGCCGAGAGTCGCATATAGTCGCTCAACTGCCAGCTATAAATGGCAACATGCAGCCCTAAATACCCAAGGACTGGAAAGGCGAACGCAACACAGATGGCACTTAAGGCA
>CAXSEO010000355.1:0-3808 GCA_964235525.1 uncultured Sphingomonas sp.
TCCACCGCCTCACGTTTGGTCTTGAGACCGCTGGTCTCCAGCGCTTCCGCCATAAGGGTGTCGTCGATGTGGATGTTGGTACGCATGTGTACTGTATTAGCGGGCGATACACATAGCTGCAAGCCCGGAGCTGCGCCGCACCACTACCGCAGCCCCGCCCGCGCGATCAGATCGGTGGTCGACGCGTCGAACTCGCCCCCGCCCTTGGCCGCCGCCTTGGCCATCTCCTTGCCCAGCTCGACCCCGAACTGGTCGAAGCTGTTGATTCGGAGCAGCGTCCCGACCGTGAACACGCGGTGCTCGTAGAACGCGATCAGCGCGCCCAGCGTGCGCGGGGTCAGGTCTTCCAGCAGGATCGTCGATGACGGCCGGTCGCCCAGATAGTTGCGCGCGCCGTCGTCCGAATGCCGCCCCTTCATCAGCGCCGCGCCTTGCGCGAAGGCGTTGAGCAGCAGCAGCTTGTGGTGATCCTCCGCCAGCGTGTCGCCCGGCTCGATCACCGCGACGAACTCCACCGGCACCAGATGCGTGCCCTGGTGGAGCAGCTGGAACACCGCGTGCTGCGCGTCCGTCCCGACCCCGCCCCACGTGATCTGGCAAGAGGGCCGGTCAAGCGGGGTGCCGTCGAGCGTCACCCCCTTGCCGTTCGACTCCATCTCAAGCTGCTGGAGGTACGGCGGCAACAGCCGCAGCCGCTCGTCGTACGCAAAGGTGGCGCGCGTCTCCACGCGGCGCACCTGCGTATAATAGAGGTCCGCGAACCCGGCGAGCGCGGGGGCGTTCTGGTGCAGCGCGGCGAGGCAGAAGTGCCGGTCCATCTCCGCCGCGCCCTCCAGCAGTTCCTCGAACGCGTTCCACCCGAGCTTGAGCGCGGCCGGAAAGCCGATCGACGACCACAGCGAATAGCGCCCGCCCACGCCTTCCGCGAACGGCAGCACGCGCGTCTCGTCCACCCCCCATTCGATCGCCTTGTCGGGCGCGGCGGTCAGCGCGATCACGCGGCCATAGGGGTCCTCGACGCCATGCTCGGTCATCCACGCGATTGTGCTGTCCGCGTTGAGCATGGTCTCGGTGGTGGTGAAGGTCTTGCTCGCCACCACCAGCAGCGTCGCGGCAGGGTCGAAGCGCGCGAACACATCCTCCAGCGCCATGCCATCGACATTGGAGACGACCGCGACGTCATAACGCTCCGCCTCGCGGCCCAGCGCGTCGACCAGCAGGTTGGGGCCGAGCGCAGAGCCGCCGATGCCGGTGTGGAGTACATGCCGGACCGGACCCAACGCGCCCGATTCGATCGCGTCGATCACCGAGCGCATCCGCTCGTGGAGCGCGCGCGCGCGTCCGACTGCGCCGGCGTCGCCGGAGCCGCGCTCCATGACATGCTCGACCGGGCGGTTCTCGCTGGTGTTGATCGGCTGGTCCGCGAACATCGCCTCGCGCCGCCCCGCGAGATCGCGCGCCTTGGCCAGCGCCGCGAACGCGGTCACCGCGTCGGCGGTCAGATGCGTCTTCGACCAGTCGAAGTGCAGCCCGGCGATGTCGACCGAAAAACGCTTCAGTCGCTCCGGGTCGTCGGCGAACAATTGCTCCAGCTTGATCGCGGGCAGCGCCTCGATCGCCGACCAGTCGGTATCCGCCATGTCTGCTCAATCCCTGTTGCCGCGCGCGCTCTACGCCCGGGTCTTGCGTGCGTGGAACGGACGAACCGCGCGAAGGTGCCCCCGCGCTGGCCCGTCGCCTTGACGGCGCGGGCGCTATCGGCGAACCCGCCCGGCCATGGCGACGAAACCCAAAGGCGAAGCGCGCGCGACGCTGACCTATCTGGCCAGGCTGTTCTTGTTCTTCTGGCTGTTGCGATCGCTGGTGATCGCGCCCTTCTCGATCCCCTCCGAGTCGATGCTGCCCCGGTTGCTGATCGGCGATTATCTGTTCGTGTCCAAGCTCAACTACGGCTATTCGCGGTGGTCGTTCCCGTTCGGCTTCCCGCCGGTGCCCGGGCGGCTTGGCTGGTCTTCCCCTAAGCGCGGCGACGTGGTGGTGTTTCGCGGGCCGCCGGGCGAGGATCACGACGTCATCAAGCGCGTGATCGGCGTCGCCGGCGACACGATCCAGGTCCGCCACGGCCAGGTCATCCTGAACGGCACACCGGTGCCCAAGCAGCGCGTGGCCGACTTCGTACTGCCGCTCTCGCCCAATTTCGACGCCTCGCACTGCCCCGCGTCGTTCCAGACGGTGGTCGCCGACCAGCCCGTCTGCCGCATCCCGCGCTATCACGAGACGTTGCCCGGCGGGGCGAACTATGACGTGCTCGACCTGGGCGAGTTTCCCGATCGCGACGACACGGGCGTGTATGCGGTGCCCAAGGGCGACGTGTTCGTGATGGGCGACAATCGTGACAACAGCGCCGACAGCCGCTTTCCCGCTCCCGCCGACGCGCTGCCGGGGCAGCAAGCGGGGATGGGCTATCTTCCGGTCGACCATGTCGAAGGCCGCGCGGTGGTGAGCTTCTTCTCCACCGACGGCTCGGCATCGTGGGTCAAGCCGTGGACGTGGTTCACCGCCGCGCGCTGGCGGCGGATCGGGGAAGGCTTCTGAGCGACCTCGCCGACTGGCTCGCGCGCGCGCTCGGCCACGCGCCGCTCGACCTCGCGCTTTACGAGCGCGCGCTGACGCATTCGAGCCAGAGCACGACCGACTATGAACGGCTCGAGTTCCTCGGCGATCGCGTGCTGGGGCTGACGGTCGCGGAATGGCTGTTCGAGCTGTTCCCGCAGGAGCCGGAAGGGCATCTGTCGAAGCGGCTCAACACGCTCGTCACCGGCGCGGTCTGCGCGGAGGTGGCGCGCGGCATCGGCGTTCCGGTACGCGTGCGGTTGGGCAAACAGGCGCGCGACGACGGCGCGGCCGCGAGCGACAATGTGCTCGGCGACGTGATGGAGGCGCTGATCGGCGCGGTGTATCTGGAGGCGAGACTCGACGGCGCGCGCGCACTGGTGCGGCGGCTGTGGCGAGACCGCATCGACAGCGACGCCGCGGCCCCGCAACATCCCAAATCCGCGCTCCAGGAATGGGCCGCCGCCACCCGCCGCCGCGCCCCCGCCTATGAAATCCTCGACCGCGCCGGCCCCGGCCACGCCCCCCGCTTCACCGTCCGCGCGACCGTCGGCAAGCTGGACGCGATCGCGGAAGGCGGGAGCAAGCAGGAAGCCGAGACCGCGGCCGCGGCGGCGCTGCTGGAGAAGGTGCGGTGAGGGAGTATGCAGCACAGCGGACGTTGGACGTGCCTCGACAAGCTCAGCACGAGCGGGGTTGGGCGAAGGCGCCGCCTACCAACACCGTTCGCCCTGAGCCTGTCGAAGGGCGTCCCACCCTCTGCGGGAACGCAGGCGCATGAAGCCGTTCTATGCCTATCTCCTTCGCTGCGCCGACGGCAGCTTCTACGCGGGCCACACGGACCACCTCGAAACTCGTATCGGCCAGCACACTACCGGTGGATACTGCGCCTACACCAAGCACCGCCGCCCGGTGACACTTGCTTGGTCACAAGACTTCCCGTCGCGCATTGAGGCGCTTGAAGCCGAACGGCGGATCAAGGGGTGGAGCCGGGCGAAGAAGGTAGCGCTCGCAGCAGGCGATTGGGATCTGCTGCGCGAACTGGCGCGCTCGGGGCAAAAGGCAGGACGCCCTTCGACAAGCTCAGGGCGAACGGGTGGGAGCGGCGGCATCGTCCCGCCAACCGTTCGGGCTGAGCCTGTCGAAGCTCATCCCACGTCCGCGAAGGCGGCACTGAAGACGCACCACCCATGAC
>CAXSEO010000356.1:0-3798 GCA_964235525.1 uncultured Sphingomonas sp.
TGACCTCCTCTTCAACGAGAGTGAAATCACCATGGACAGCCTGCTCTATGTCGAAACGTCTTTTGCGGAATCGGAAAATGACCGCATCTGTCTACATTGACGACGCGCGCGAGAAAGCGCGTCAACTCATCCTCTGGGAAACGCGGTTTCCCGGCGATGCCGGCCCCGCGATGAAGCGGGTCTCCGATCGGCTGCACATGCCGGTCGCGAAACTGTTCGCTCTGAAATACCGTGCCCCCAAGGACATCGGAGTTTCCGTCTATGCGGCGATCGTCGAGGCTCATGCCGCCGCCGTCGAGGCCCAGGCCAGCCGGTTTGCCGCCGCTCATGCCGCGACGACGCCGCGCACTGCACTTGGCCGGGGTTTGCATCGGATGGCTGCTCGACTGGCTGGTGAGGACCTTCAAGATCTGACCGACGGGGGCGCGCTGTGAACGCCCTCCGGTTCGGCCAGCCCGTCATCGTCTCCCCACAGGACGGCGCGCCCTACGCGGCCCGCTACGCCCAGTCGGGCCCGTCGCCGACCCTCGTCTACGTCCGTGGACCTCAAGGCCTACACCCGGTTCCTGCCGCCACCGTCACGCCCCGCACGCTCGGGCTCGGCGACGACAAGGCGGCGCGGCATGGTGTGGGAAGAGCATCGGGCGGGGCCATCGTCAGCTTGGCCCACATCAGCCGGATCGACGGAGCGCGACCGTGAGCTGCGTCGAGTTCCGGCTTCGCGAACGCATCTCCTTCCTGGAGGAGGAGAACCGACAGCTCCGTGAAGCGCTGACCGAAGGCGTCGACCTCCCGAGCCCGTTCGGACTGACGCCCCAGCAGGACGTCGTTCTAGCGTGCTTGATGCGCGAGGCCTTGGCATCACGAAAGCTGCTGGCCGCAGCCATGGAAGCGCACCTTCCCAGCATGGGCGGAAGGGACCCGAAAGTCCTCCACACCGCCATGTGCCGCATTAGGCGAAGGCTTGCCGGGGTGGACGCCGAGGTCCGCACCGTCTGGGGACGGGGCTATCAAATCAGCACCAAGGACAAGGCCAAAATTCGCGCCGCTGTGAGCGACGCCACCCCCGCATCGCGGGCGCTGGAGGGGGGCTGAACCCTCACGAGATCGTGGCGCGCGGCATGTCCCCGGCCCGCGATGTCACCCACAAAACCGGGGACCACACGTCGAAAGGCGACGCGCATGAAAACCGATAGCACAAAGTCGAAGCCTGAGGCAGAGCCGTCGGCGCCGTTCAGCCTCCAGGTCGACCGCGCCGACTTCCTCAAGTCCGTCACCGCGGCCAGTGGCGCGACCGATCGCCGGACCACGATCCCGATCCTCAGCTACCTCAAGCTCGTCGTCGCGGATGATCGGCTCGTCGTGATGGGCACAAATCTCGACACCGAGGTCGTCGCCGAATGTAAGGCCGAGGGAGAAGGGTCGACCTGTTTGCCCGCCGCGCGGTTGCGCGACCTGCTCAAGGCCATGTCAGGGGTCGAGAAGGTCGCTCTGGCCGGCGCCAGCAACGGACGCGTCACCCTCGCCGCGGAGCGCGTCGAGGCGACCTTCATGACGCTGCCGGCCGCCGACTTTCCGCTCATCAACAAGCGCGACCTAGTGTGGTCCGTGGCGCTTCCCGAGGGCGTAACGGCCTTCGTGATCGGCGGCGCGTCGGACGTCATGTCGACGGAGGAAACTCGGTACTACCTCAACGGCGTCTGTATCCAGGTCGACGGCGGCGTGGTGCGGGCGACCGCGACCGACTGCCATCGCCTGATCTCGCGCACGGCGAACCTCGTCGACCACGAGACCGACATCGCTCAGCAGATCATTCCGAGCCACGCCGTCAAGCTGATGCTGCGAGTCGTCGGCAAAGCCGAAGCTGTCGTCACGGGGCATGTCGAGGGACGGCAAGGATATGTGGAAATCGCCTCGAACGGCATCCTGATCCGCACGAAGCCGATCGATGGGACATTCCCGGATTGGAGGCGGGTCGTACCGGCTGACGAGGGCGGCATCGTCGAGGTGGGCATCGGGGAACTTCGCCGCTCACTCGCCATGGCAAAGGTGGGGAGCGAATATCGATCATCGCCTGTGAAGCTCTGCATCGGTGACGGTGAGATCCGGATGCTCGGCAAGAGCGCCGACGAGGGCAGCGTCGCCGCGACCATGCAGTGCACTCGCACGGGCGAAATGACCGACTTCGGCGTCAACGGGAATTACCTCGACGCCATGGCGGCCTCCATGGAGCGCATGGGGTCCCGGACCATGCGGCTGCAAATGAAGAAGCCTGGTGATCCGATCAACATCATGCCGGATGCAGCTATCGCAGGCTCACTCGCCGTACTCATGCCGATGCGGGTCTGACATGACCCCCCGCCTCCTCCCCCTCGTCCTCGGCTGCACCACGGCCCTCGCCCTCGCGGGCTGGTGGAGCGCGATGCGGGCCGTGAACGGCTTCCAGCGCCAAGTCGACGCCTACCGCGCCGAGGACTGGCATTCCGCCGAGGAGAGGGCGGAGTTCGCCGGGCGGTGCGCATGGCACGCCTATGCCGAGTCCTCGGCCTGTCCACCCCAGCACCTCGTCGCCCCGCACCTGACCCCGAACTTCTGCGCCGGCTTCAAGGATGAGCAGGACGCCGAGGAAGTCCTGTCGGCGGCGTGGAACGCGGAGATGGGTGCGAGACGCGCCTGACAAGATCGCGGCGTGTGGCTGCCCCTGGCCCACGATGACAGCGCGAGACCAGGGGCGATGCACGTCAGAGAGCGACGCACATGAGCAGATTAACAGACACCGAGCCGGTCGCACAGGGCCACAACAGCGGGGTCGACGCTTCGCACCTCACCGCTTTCATCGAACGGATCGAGACCGTCAACTCCGAGATCAAGGACAGCCAGGAGGCCCGCAAAGAGATCTTCTTGGAAGCAAAATCGAGCGGCTACGACCTCCCCACCATGCGAGCGATCATCAAACTCCGCGCGATGGACCCCGGCGAGCGCCACGCCGCTGAGGATATGCTTGATCTCTACAAATCTGCGATGGGCATCGTCTGATGGCGCCCCGCCCCGTGCTCGGCATCGACCCTGGTTGTTCCGGGGCGCTCGCCTTCATCTTCCCGACCATCTTGGACCGCGTCGCGGTCGAAGACACGCCGGTGATCGCAAAAGCGGTTGCTCCAGGTGCTCTGGTCGAGATGATTCGACGCTTTGACCCCTGCCACGCCTACATCGAACGCGTGGCGGCGAACGGCGCCAACGGGTCGATCGGCAATTTCAGCCTCGGGCGCGCTTACGGCGCAGTCGAAGCAGCCTTGTGTGCTCTCGGCGTGCCGTGGACGGCGGTCGAGAGCAAAGACTGGAAGAAGCCGCACAGGATCGGCGGCGGCGATGCCGGGAAAGAACAGGCACGCCTCGTGGCGCAGCGTCTCTTCCCGCTGTGCTCCGCGCAGTTCGTGCGGGTCAAAGACCACGGGAGGGCCGATGCAGCGCTGATCGCGCTGCACGGCATCTCCTTCCGGGCAGAGCGCCAGAGCGCCGCCTGACAGTTTCGCCGCCGGCTGGCCCGGTCTGCGGCGCTCATTCATGGGCAAAGTCAGCAGAAGCGATTGAAGCATGAAAATCATCACGGCAGATCAACGCGTACAGACAGGACGGGGCGTGAAAGCGCTGATCCTGGGGCCCTATGGGGTCGGGAAGACGTCGCTCCTCCGCACGATCGACCCGAAGACAACGCTCTTCGTCGACCTAGAGGCCGGCGATCTCAGCATTCAGGACGTACCGGTCGACACGATGCGCCCGAAGACGTGGCCGGAGTGC
>CAXSEO010000357.1:0-3797 GCA_964235525.1 uncultured Sphingomonas sp.
GAGTTCACACACTCTCGCCTGTACCAAAAGGCGCGACCATGCCCACCAACGACAATCATTCCGCCATGTGCGGAACAACACCCCCCATGCCCGACCCGCACGGCCATGCCGCCCTGCTGCTTGTCGAAAGCCTGATCCACGGATTGCTGGAGCGCTCGATCATCAGCACCGGCGATGCGATCGAGATCGTCGAGACCGCCGACAGCGTGCAGGTCGACGTCGCCGAAGCCGCTGACGGCCACGGCGCGCCGATGTGGCGGTCCCATGCGCTGCTGTCCTCCATCGCGGAGTCGCTGAAACGCGACGGTGGCAACCGCCCGACGCCGCTGCATTTCGTATAAGGGCGAAACCGCGACCGAACGACCAGGCTCGCTCCGTCCGGCAAGAGGCGATGTTGGATGCCGCCGCGAGGCGGCTCTTCACTTCGGTTCACGAACAGCGCGCGTCTGAACCGAGCTGCGGCGCGATAGTTTTCCTCCGCTTGGGAGATGCATGGTGTGCCACGTACTAATCATCGAGGACGAGGTCCTGATCGCCCTCGACCTGCAAGGGTTGCTGGAGGGGTTGGGCGCCACCTCGTTCGCGTTCGCCGATACGCTAGTCGAGGCGGTCGACGCCGCCCGTGAACGACGCCCAGACTTGATTACCTCGGATGTCGCCTTGCTGGAAGGCACCGGGCCCGAGGCGGTCGAGATCATCATTGGAGAGCTTGGCCCGGTTCCGGTGATCTTCGTGACGGGCACCCCGGAGGCCTGCCTGTCATGCGGCCCACTTGCGCGCGTACTGAGCAAGCCGCTGCACCATCCGACGTTCTCGTCGGCCTTCCGCGAGCTGGCCCCGGTACAATAAATTCTCGGACATGATCCTTTGCTAATGTTCGGGAGCGGCTACGAAAGCAGGGCAGAACGCGTCTCCGCGTGCTGCCGAACAGCCCGATATGTCTCGAATCTGTTAAGCCGGTTCGTAGCCCGGCTCACGATCGGTCATGGTCAAATCCTGCGACATGCTCCTTTCGGGGCTTCGCCGATGGGAACCGACCAGACCGATCGGGTGATCGCTTTCCGACGATCGGTGGTCGGGCTGACTCCGATAGGCCGCAGCCAGGTAGTCGCGCGTCAGCGGCACCGCGTCGCGCTTGCGGGTGAGCTGGAGCTGAAACACGAGGTGCCCATCATGCCTGAAGGCACTCATCGCGCCGGCGAGGTAGAACTCCCACATCCGGAAGAACCGCTCGTCGTAGAGCGCGATGATGTCCGCTTTCGCTCCTTGGACCCGGTCGAACCAATGTTCGAGCGTATAGGCATAATGCAGCCTCAGTGACTCGAGGTCGGTCAGCCACAGGTATGACCGCTCGACAGCCGGCATGATCTGGCTGAGCGCGGGAACGTAGCCGCCTGGGAAGATGTATTTCGAAAGCCAGGGATCGGTCGCACCCGGCCCGTCCGCGCGCCCTATTGTATGGAGCAGCATCATCCCGTCCGGCGCCAGCAGGCTCCGGCATTTGTCGAAGAAGGTCCGGTAGTGCGGCGGCCCGACATGCTCAAACATGCCGACTGAGACGATCCGGTCGAACTCGCCGGTGAGATCGCGATAGTCGAGCAGTTCGAACCTGACGCGGTCGGCGATCCCCGCCGCGACCGCCCGCTCCCGCGCGACCTTGAGCTGCTCCTCGGACAAGGTGATGCCGAGCACGTCGACGTCGAACCGCTGATGCAGATAGAGCGCCATTCCGCCCCAGCCGCAGCCGATGTCGAGCACCCGCTGGCCGGGGGCGAGGAGCAGCTTGGCGGCGATGTGCGCCTTCTTGTCCTCTTGGGCCGCTTCCAGCGAGGCCGACGGGTCATTGAAGTACCCGCAGCTGTATTGGCGGTCGGCGTCGAGGAACAGATCGTAGAGCTTGTCGGACAGGTCCTAGCGATGAGCGACGTTGCGCTTTGAGCGGCGGGCCCAGTTCCACGTGTCGAGCTTGGACGCGACAAGCTGCGTCCGCCAGAGCTTGATCCGGGTGGGATTGTCGGCGTCCCAGCGCGTGTTGTAGCCGATCAGGTCGATCAGGTCGCGGATGCTGCCGTCCTCGATCACCAGCCGGCCATCCATGTAGGCTTCGCCCGCTCCCCTCGCGGGATCGAACGCGATCCGCCTGGGGGTGGTGCTGTCGGTGAACCGTATCGTCACCGGGCGGACTTCCCGGCTCGGCTTGCCGAAGGTCGAACGGCGTCCCCTGGCGTCGATCACCGTCAGGAGTCCCGACTTGATCAGGAGCTTGAACAGCCGCGCGAACAGATACAGATCACATCTCCGGAAATCGAGCGGGTTTCGCGACAGACGACGGCGGACGAGCAGGGGGGAGGGGGGCTGTCCGCCGTCGAGGTACGCACCGGTCTGAGAAGATCCGGTATCTGCTAATACGACGGCCAGTAGCAACCTCTACTGACTTATGTTGTGGTTTCCCGGGTCAATAAGTCCAGCCATATGGAATGCCATTCCGCTCGACAGCGTCAGCCTGTTCACGCACGCGAACTTGGGCCAAATCACCGACGCCAAGTACGGCGGCAGCATCAGCGGGAAAACGGTTGATCAAACAAGCACGCCCTGCCGACGAACATCGTAGCCTAGCGGACGATCGACGGCGAGTATATCGCGTCGTTTAGGAACTTTGTTCGCAACAATTACCCCCATGCCTTATCCCTGATCAATCTTTCGCTGCGCTAACTGGTTCACAAGCAAGCGGGGCAAAGCCCCGGGAAGTCCAGGATGATCGCAGAACAAAATGCGCGTATGCCGCAATGGGGGGTCATCGACCTACGTCGCGCCATCGACGCGGCGGGGGTCGCTTTATGGTCGTGGAACGTCAACACTGGCCGGCTGGCGATGGACGAACGAGGGTTCCGCTTGTGGGACTTGGGTGCCCAAGGCGAGATCACGTTCGAGGACCTGTCCGTGAAGATACACCCGGCTGATCGCGACCGGGTCCGCGCTGCCTTTTCCGCCACCCGAGCGGTGGCGGGTGCCTATGAGACCGATTTCCGTATCGTCACTGGCGAAGAGGTGCGTTGGATCTCCGCGCGCGGCCAAGGCGAGGACTCCGGAATCGTCGGATGCGTAATGTTCGGCATCTTCCTCGACGTGACCGGGCGCAAGCAGGCCGAGGAAGCTCACGAGTTGCTGGCGGGCGAGATGAGTCATCGGGTCAAGAACCTGCTGGCGATCGCGTCTAGCCTGACCACGATCACGTCACGATCTACGACCAGCGCCGAGATCATGGCCCAGGATTTGACCGCGCGCCTGTCCGCGCTCGGCCGCGCCCATGACCTTGTTCGACCCGTGATCGGAACCAATCACGAGGTCGCCCTGATCGGTGATCTCATCACCGTGCTGCTGGCCCCCTATGACGGGACCGGCACCTCCACCGGTCGGGTGCGTGTGTCCGCGCCGCGCCTCGCCGCAGGCGTGAGCGCCACGACCAACCTGGCGTTGATCCTCCACGAGCTCGCGACCAACGCGGTCAAGTACGGCTCGTTGTCGGTCGAGGCTGGCACGCTCGACGTGGCCTGCACCGTACAGGACAACGACGTAGCGCTGGTCTGGACCGAACGCGGCGGTCCCGTCGTGGAAAAGGCGGCCGAAGCCGGGTTCGGGAGCAAGCTGATGGCGCGCATCGCCTCGCGGCTGGGCGGATCGCTGGCCAATGACTGGTCGACCGGGGGCATGATCGTCAACCTGGCCATGAAGAAGGACCGATTGGCGGCCTGACAAAACAATCGTATCCACCACCGGGTCACCACCTAGCACGCGAG
>CAXSEO010000358.1:0-3788 GCA_964235525.1 uncultured Sphingomonas sp.
AGTCTGGGCCGTGTCTCAGTCCCAGTGTGGCTGATCATCCTCTCAGACCAGCTAAGGATCGTCGCCTTGGTGAGCTTTTACCTCACCAACTAGCTAATCCTACGCGGGCTCATCCCTGGGCGATAAATCTTTGGACTTACGTCATCATCCGGTATTAGCAGTCGTTTCCAACTGTTATTCCGAACCCAAGGGCAGATTCCCACGCGTTACGCACCCGTGCGCCACTAGACCCGAAGGTCTCGTTCGACTTGCATGTGTTAGGCATGCCGCCAGCGTTCGTTCTGAGCCAGGATCAAACTCTCAAGTTTGATGTTCCACATCGGCGCAGTGGAATAACCACGTCGACGCGGCTCTCATCAAGGAGCCTGCCTGCACATTAACTTACGTATGGATACGTGAAGGACGTGTAGACAGGCTTGGCTTTAACCGAGCACCCGACGCCTTGAACGCCGGACCCGGAGCCGCCGCCCACATGTCCCTTCATCTTGACCAACAATGTCAAAGAGCGCAAAAGACCGACGCTTCGTGTAACCCTCTTTTGGAGGGCGACCTGAGCGCCTGGCCATTTGGTGACCGCTTCGATGGACCGTGTGGCCCGTCGCTGCGGTGAAGAGCCATATATGGAAGGGTGTTGGACCCGTCAAACCCTTTTTCGCATTTTTTCTGTCACATCCCGTGGAGACGGCGGAAACCCCTGGGTTCACGGCTTCCTAAGCACCTTCCGCCTAAGCTCTGCCGTATGAGCCTCGCCTCCCAAGCCCCAACTCAAGGCACGGCGCTGGGCGCTCAGATTCGCCGGGCGGTCATCTGGCGATCGGGAAGCCAGGTCCTCGCCCAGGTCACGCAATGGGCGGCGACGTTCCTCGTCATCCGCATCCTTAGCCCGTCGGACTATGGGCTGTTCGCGATGACGCAGGTCGTGCTGGTACTGCTGTCGATGCTCAACGGCGCGGGGCTGGCGAGCGGGCTCGTGCAGCGCGCGGAGGTGTCGCCGCGCGAGATACGCCAGATGTTCGGGATGCTGCTGCTCGCCAACGGCGCGCTCGCGCTCGGGCAGTTCGCGCTCGCACCGCTCGCGGCTGCCTATTACCGCCAGCCGCTGGTGAGCCATCTCCTGCGCGTCCAGACGCTGCTCTACGTCACCACGCCGTTCATCGCGCTGCCGACCGCGCTGCTCAGCCGCGCGCTTGATTTCCGCCATCAGGCGAAGGCCAACATCCTCGCCTCGATCGCCAGCGCCGCGACCGCGCTCGGCGGCGCGCTCGCGGGTTGGGGTGTATGGACGCTGGTCTGGGCGCCGATCGTGCTGTTCGGGGTGCGCGCGGCGGTGCTGACGATCGCCGCGCGCTCGCTGGTGTGGCCCGCGTTCGACTTTCGCGGCGCGGGCCAGCTGCTGCGCTATGGCGCGGTGATGACCGCGGGGCAGCTGACCTGGTTCGCGCAAAGCCAGGCGGACGTGTTCATCGCCGGGCGCAGCTTCACCGCCCACGCGCTTGGACTCTACACCACCAGCCTGTTCCTGACCCAGATCTTCGTGGCCAAGTTCGTGCCGCCGCTCAACGAGGTCGCCTTCTCCGCCTACGCGCGGTTGCAGGGCGAGGCGGGCGCGGTCGGCGCGGCGTTCCTGCGCGCGGCGCGGGTGATCATGACCGCCGCGCTTCCCTTCTATCTTGGGCTGGCCGCCGTCGCCTCGCCGCTGGTGGCGACGGTGCTGGGCGCGCGCTGGGCGGAGACCGCGCCGATCGTGCGGCTGCTCGCGCTGGCGATGCCGTTCATGACGTTGCAGGTGCTGCTCACCCCCGCCTGCGACGCGCGCGGGCGACCGGGCATCGGCGTGCGGAACGGCGCGACCGGCGCGGTGATCCTGGCGGCGGCGTTCCTGGTCGGCGTCCGCTGGGGCGGCACGGGACTCGCGACCGCGTGGATCGTCGCCTATCCGCTCTACCTCCTCCTCAGCCTGCGCCGATCGCTGCCGGTAATCGGCGTCGGCGCGGGCGCGCTGGCGGGCGCGATCGCCCCGCCCGCGCTGGCGGCGATCGGGATGGCGTTGATCGTCCACCTGCTCGATTCGGCGCTGCCGCCGCTGGTCGCGCCCGCCCGCCTGCTGCTGCTCGTCGCGACCGGCGCGGCTACCTATGGCGCATGGCTCGGGCTGTTCGCGCGACCGACGCTTGCCGAGCTGCTCGCGACCGTGCGGCCGAACCGAGCCGTCACGCCTGGGTGATGTAAGCCCGCATCGAGTCGGCGTCCGCCTCGATCCGCTCGATGCGGTATTTGACCAGATCGCCGATCGAGACCAGGCCGACGAGCGCCTCGCCATCAACCACCGGCAGATGGCGGATACGGCGGCGGGTCATCAGCGCCAGCGCCAGCGCCGCGATCGCCGAGTCGCCGAGGGCCACCGTCACCGCGGGCGAGGTCATCACCTCGCCCACCGCGCGCGCCAGCGTCGCCGCACCCTCGTGCGCCAGTCCCGCGATCACGTCGCGTTCGGAGAACACGCCGAGCACCTGCCCCGCCTCGACCACCGGCACCGCGCCGATCCGCCGCTCGGCGAGCAGCGCCACGACGTCGCTCACCCTTGTGTGGGGAGCGACCGTCACCACCTGCGGCTTGCCCGGCAGGATGCTCGCGATCGTCATGGGACCTCTCCTTATGCTTCGTTGCGCGCAGCAAAGCACCGCCGGGCGATGAAGGAAAGTGTTCTGCCGCGCGCACTCGACGACCCGGAGCAGGCGCGGCACGCGTGGCGGCGGTTCCGGCGACTGATGCGCTGGATGTGGCTTGCGGCGGGGGTGTGCGCGGGCGGCGCGCTGTGGTGGCTGTGGGCGAGTTACGGCCCGTTAGGCTGGTGGACGATCGGCATGACCGTGCTGGGCGTTGGCGGATCGGTGGCCATGGCGGGCGCGCTGATGGGGCTGGTGTTTCTGAGTTCTGGGACCGGGCATGACAGCGAGGTGTAGGGTCGGCCACCCCCGACCCGGTGCGCGCAGCGCAACACCTTGCCCGGCCAGCGGGGCGGCGTCAGCCGAACCCGTCTGACGTCACGGCGGCGGCTTTGCCGTCGCAGCGCTCGCAGGCCTGAACCGACCCGTAAACAAAAAGAGCGGCACCACCGAAGCCGTGCCGCTCCTTTCTACCTCGTCCTCGCTTCCTCAGCTCGCGGGTGCTTCGTCCACCGGCGTGGCGCGGCGGCGGCGGCGCGGCTTCTCCTCCGACCCGCCAGCATCCGGCTCCGCGCTCGCGGACACGCTAAGCGAGGGAGGCAGGCGATCCGCTTCCAGCCCGATCGCGTCATCGGCGACCGCCGGCGCTTCCTCGCGCCGCGGTCGACCGCGGCGGCGCGGCGCGGGTGCGTCCATATCGGCCGAGCGGATCGTCGAAGCTTCCTCGGTGGCGGGGTCGGGCGGGAGCACCGCCACCTCGACCGGCTCGGGCGCGGGCTCGGGGCGGGCGTACGCACCGTTCGGCTGACCATTGGACTGATAGTCGCGACGCGGGCGGCGCTCCTCGCGCGGGCTGTTGTCGCGCTGGCCACCGTCGCGCTGTCCGGCTTCGCGCTGCTCACCGTCGCGTTGTCCGTTGTACCGCTGGCCGTCGCGCGAGTTCTCGTCGCGAGGCCGCGTGTCCTGGCGCGGGCGCTCGTCGCGCTGCCGGTCCCCGCCCTGTCGATCGGCCTGCTGACGATCACTCCCCTGCGCGCGGTCGTCGCGGCGCGGGCGGTCCTCGTAGCGAGGGCGCTCCTGCTGCTGCGGCTGATACTGGTCGGCGCGGACCGGCTCGCCCTC
>CAXSEO010000359.1:0-3788 GCA_964235525.1 uncultured Sphingomonas sp.
CCGCCGCGCCTGTCTCGCTCGCCGCCGCACCCGCGCCGCCAACAATCGCGCCAATCGCCGCTCCGGCAGCCGCCGCACCGATCACATCAGCAATGCCGACGGACGTGCCGCCGTCTGCCCCATCTATCAACCCGGCAGCCACACCGGCGTCCTTGGCGGACACCGCAGCTGCGGCCCTGCCGCCCCCGATCACCCCTGCCCCGATCATCCCGGGCGCGCCTGAACTAGCCGGTCGCGTGTTCGCGGCGGCCATCCACCTCGCCGTCGCGCGCGACGAGCGCCGCCTGCCGAGGGCCGACGCGCCCGCGCTGGCCAGCGCTCCCATCTCCGGAGCGACGCTTGACCCCGCGCGCGCGCAGGCGGGTTCCGCCCCAGCCATCGATCTCACCGACCGCCACTGGCCCGCGCAGATGGTTGAGCGGATCGAGGCGCTGCGCGACGGTGCGGACGCGACCAGCACGCGGGTGCGCTTCGCCCCCGACGCGCTCGGACCGGTGGAGCTCCACGTCCGCCATGACGGCGATCAGGTCCACCTCCACTTTACCGCCGCCGACCCCGCGACGCGCACCTTGCTGGGCGACGCGCGGCCCGAACTCGCGCGCCTCGCCAGCGAGCGCGGGGTCAGGCTGGGCGACACGTCCGTCGGCCCCGGCGACGGCCAGTCACGTCGTCAGCCCGCTGCGCCCGCCCGCTTTACCGCCCCGCCCCGCCTCACCCTCGCGGACACGACGGACGCACCCACCGACACCCGCATCGCCTGAAGGAACTGATCCATGGCCGACAAGCCCGCCGACCCCGCCGCTGCCCCCGCGCCCAAGAAAAAACGCAAGCTCGTCAAGCTGCTGATGATCGGCGGCGCGCTCGTCACGCTGGTCGGCGGCGGCGTCGGCGCGGGGCTGTACGCCGCCAGCGCGGGGCTGGTCGGCGGGCACAAGTCCCCGAAGGTAGACGGCCCGCAGTTGGTCGCCAAGTCTGCGCAGAAAAAGCCCGCCGCCGACGCGGGCGCGCATGGTGACGCCCCGGCCGTCACCGGCGGGCGCGACACCCCGGCGGGCGACGGCAGCGACCGCTATGCCTCCAACTACTACCCGCTCGACAAGGAGTTCACCGCCAACCTCCAGGACTCGTCGCACTTCGTCCAGGTCGGCCTCGCGCTCTCGACGCCGTACGACGACAAGGAGATCGAGCACATCAAGGCGAACGAGATCGCGATCCGCTCCGCCGTGCTGCTCGCGCTCGGCGACACCACCGAGGATCAGGTGTTCACCAGCAGCGGCAAGGCGCAGCTCCAGGCGCGCCTCGTCAAGGCGATCAACGCCACGCTCCAGCAAAAGGAGGGATTCGGCGGCGTCGGTAACGTCTACTTTACCAGTTTTGTTGTTCAGTGATCGGGCATGGTTAACACGCCCGCCCCGACGACCGAGCGTCGCCAGCGTACCCGCCCCCCGGCGGCGCACGCGGCCGCGCTGGCGGGCGGCGGCGGCGGGCACAATCCGTTCGGCGACCTTCACACGCTCCAGCATCTGTCCGCCCGCTTCGCGCGGTCGCTGCGCGCCGTGTTCGAGCCGTTGCTGCGTCAGGACGTGCGCGCCTGGGCGGAGCCGCTCAGCGTTCAGCGGTTCGCCGACTATCGCGCCGAGCGGACCGAGAAACTGATCGCCTGGGTCCCGCTCCGCATGACACCGGGCAGCGCGGCCGCGCTGCTGGTGCTCGACGGGCGGTTCGTGCTCCGGCTGCTGGACCTGTTCTTCGGCGGCGCGGGCGCGCTCCCCGCCGAGCTGCCGACCGAGTTCTCCCCCGCCGCCGAGGCGTTGATGGCGCGCGTCGCCGGGTCGCTCGCCGCGCCGCTCGCCGCCGCGTGGGAGCCGGTGACCCCGGTCGCGTTCGCCGCTGGCAAGCTGGAGGCGGCGTACGCGCTCGCGACCGATCTCGACGCGGACGACGCGGTGGCGGTGACCCGGTTCGGGGTCGCGGCGGGCGAGGCCAAGCCGGTGATGCTCGACCTCATCTACCCACTCGCCGCCCTGAAGCCGCACGCGCCCTCGCTCACCGCCAAGGTCGCGCGCGCGGCCGCCGCGCCCGACCCGGCCTGGCGAGGGGCGCTGACCCGCGCGGCGATGGCGGTGCGCTTCCCCGTCCGCTCGGTGCTGGCGGAGGTGGAGGTGCCGCTGTCGACGCTGATGGACCTAAAGGTCGGCGACGTGATCCCGATCAGCTTCGGCACGCAAGTGCCGGTGATGGTCGGCGCGGACGCGCTCGCCACCGGCACCGTCGGCGTCTCGAACGGCCATGCCGCGGTCAAGCTTGACCGCATGACCCGCTTTCCGGAGGACCTATGACCGACATGACGGGCCACGCCGCCGTCGATACCGCGCTCGCCGCCAATTTCCGGCTGCTGCAGGATGTCGGCGTCAAGCTGACGGTGGAGATCGGCTCCACCCAGCTCACCCTGCGCGAACTGCTCGCGCTCGGCGAGGACAGCGTGATCGAGCTCGACCGGCAGGCGAACGAGCTGCTTGACGTGTTCGTCAACGGCACGCTGCTCGGGCGCGGCGAGGTGGTGACGGTGGGCGAACGGTTCGGGGTCAGGATGACCGAGCTGGTCAGCCCCGACAAGCGGAACTGAACCCGGCGATGATGTGGACCTACATCCTGAAGCTCGCGGTGCTGCTGCCGCTGGTGTGCGGGCTGATGATCGGCAGCCTGTGGCTGTGGCGCAGGCTGGAGGGGCGGCTGCCCGGTCGCGCCGCCGCCGCGACGCGGACGCTGCGGGTGACGGAAACGATGATGATCTCGCCGGGGCTGCGGCTCGCGGTGCTCGAGTTCGAAGGACGCCGCCTGCTCGTCTCGGTCGGGCGCGGCGGGGTCAATCTGGTTGATCGGGGAGCATGAGCGTGGGCATGACAGTGACTCGCAAGGGCAGCGGCCCCTCGCTGTTCGTCGAAGCCGCACCGCGTCGGCGCTGGCGCGGCGGCAAGCTGCTGCTCGCCGCGCTGGCGGTGCTGCTGGCGCTGCTGGTGGCGCTGCCCGCCTTCGCGCAGACGGTGCCGCCCGCGCCGGGGGTCGGCGACGCGGTGGACCGCGCGCTGGGGCAGATCGGCGGCGGCGCGGCGAGCGCCACCGGCCAGTCCGCGCCGCTAAGCCTCTCGCTCCAGGTCCTGATCATCATGGGCCTGCTGACGGTGCTGCCCGGCATCCTGTTGATGATGACCAGCTTCACCCGCATCGTCATCGTGCTGGCGGTGCTGCGCCAGGCGCTGGGGCTGCAACAGACGCCGCCCAACCAAGTGCTGGTCGGGCTGTCGCTGTTCCTCAGCTTCTTTGTCATGTCGCCGACGATCAACCAGATCAACGCGACCGCGATCCAGCCCTATGCCGCGGGCAAGATTGCGGGCACCGCGATGATCCAGACCGCGGGCGCGCCGCTGCACGCGTTCATGGCCAAGCAGACGCGGGTCAAGGACGTGACGATGTTCGCTGGCATGGCGAAGTCCGGTCCTTATGCCTCGCCCGCCGACATCCCCTTCGCCGTGCTGCTCCCTGCCTTCGTCACCAGCGAGCTCAAGACCGCGTTCCAGATCGGGTTCCTGATCTTCCTGCCGTTCATCGTCATCGACCTGGTGGTGGCGACCGTGCTCACGTCGCTCGGCATGATGATGATGAGCCCGACGATCATCTCGATGCCGTTCAAGCTGCTGCTGTTCGTGCTCGTCGACGGCTGGGCGCTGACGATGGGGAGTCTGGCGAACTCGTTTGCATGAACCCCTCCTCCCCTCTTCCCCTTCTCC
>CAXSEO010000360.1:0-3773 GCA_964235525.1 uncultured Sphingomonas sp.
CGAGGTGATCCTGCCCGGCGGGCTGCTCCGCGTCGCACCCGCCGGCGAGGATTATCCCGCGATCGCCGCTCGCGTGAGCGGCTGGCTGGCGGACACCGACGACGACGGCGATCGGCTGGTCGTCATGCACGGCATCTCCAGCCGGGTGCTGCGGGGCGTGATGACCGGCGCGGCGGTGGCGGAGGCGCTCGGCGCGCCGGTCGCGCCAGGGCTGCCGCAGGGGTCGCTGGTGCTGATCGAGCGCGGGCGCGAGACGCTGGTCCATCTCGGCGGCGGGCACGCGCCCGCATGAGCATCGCGCTCGCGCTGCTGTTGGCCGCTGTGAGCGCGCGCGAGTCGCTCGGCGTGTGGGGTGGCTGGGGCGCGTTCCGTGACCTGCGCCCGCGTCGCTGTTTCGCGATCGCCGTGCCCGCGCGGACCGGCGCGCGGGGGAGCGGGCGCGCCTACGCCAGCATCGCCAGCTGGCCCGCGCGGGCGCGGCGCGAGGTGCTGTTCTTACGGCTCAGCACCGCACGCGACGAGGCGGCTCCGGTGACGCTGTCGGTCGGCGAGCGCCACTTCCGCCTCACCGGGCGCGGCGACGGCGTGTGGAGCCCCGACCCCGCCACCGACCGCGCGGCGGTGGCCGCGCTGCGGGGCGAACGCAGCATGAGCGTGGAAGCGGTGGCCCCGGGCGGCCGACCGTTCGTGGACACCTATCTCCTTTCGGGCGCGGCGACCGCGATCGATGCGGCGACGCTGGGGTGCCTGGGCGCGCGATGAAGCCGCTCGCCATCCTTGCCGGACGCGACTAGGCTCGCGCCATGGGCCTACGATTTCGCAAGACCATCTCCGTGCTCCCCGGCGTGCGGCTCAACATCAGCAAAAGCGGGGTTAGCGCCAGCATTGGCGGCAAGGGCGTGACGCTCAACGTCGGGCGCAAAGGCGCGCGCGGCACGGTAGGGCTGCCCGGCACCGGGCTGTCCTATTCGCAACGATTTCCTCGGCCGAAGGCGCGAGGCGAGCGCGGCGAAGCGAGCTCGTCCTTGCTGGGCAAGGTCGTCGGCTGGTTGTCGGGGCCCCGATCCTGAACGGACGTGGTCGGCGCTGGCGCGGTTAGAGTGCTTACTGATCTCGGTATCGCTTGAAACGGTATCGCCGTCGTTAAACCGGCCTCTCCCTTGTCCCGCCCGTTTCGCTAGTCCGGCCGATCCTGTCGGGAGCCTCGCCATGATCCTCGTCAACGCCGCCAATGGACAGCAGGGCAGGCTGCTCGTCCCTAAGCTGCTCGCGGCCGGCGCGCGGGTGCGCGCGTGCGTCCGGTCGGAGCGGTCCGCCGCCGAGCTGCGAGCGGCGGGCGTCGCCGACGTCGTGATCGGCGACCTCGCCGATCCGGCGGTGATCGCGCGCGCGGTCCGCGAGGTCGGCGCGGTGTACCATGTCTGCCCCGGCCTCCATCCGCACGAGCGGGCGTTGGGGATGGCGTGGATCGAAGCCGCCCGCGCGAGCGGCGTGCGGCACTTCGTTTTCAGTTCGGTCCTCCACGCGATCCTAACCGACCTCGTCCAGCACGAGATCAAGCGCGACATCGAGGAGCATCTGCTGTCTTCCGACCTCGAATTCACCATTCTCCAGCCGACGATCTACATGGCGCCCCGCCGGTTTGGGCGCGTGTTCGAGACGGGGGTGCTCAAGACGGGCTGGTCGCTCGACCGGCACCAGTCGCTGGTCGACCTGGGCGATGTCACCGACGTCGCGGCGGCGGTGGTGACCGACCGCGAGCGCCACGCGGGCGCGACCTATGAGCTCGTCGGCCCCGGGCGGATGACCGCGCGCGACATGGGCGAGATCATCGGGCGCGTGTGCGGTCGGCCGATCCGGGTCGAGCGGGTCGACGCCGACAGCTATATCCGCGGCCTGTTCGGCGTGGCGGATTTGTCGACGATGCCGCACGAGGCGAGCGTCGGCCGGTCGCTCGACGCGCGGTACAGCAGCAACGACTTCATCGGTAATTCCAACGTGCTGACCTGGCTGCTCGGCCGCGCGCCGACGACGTTCGAGCAGTTCATCGCGCGTCAGCACGCGGCCTCGGCCGACGCGGCGCGGGCAGCCGTATCGGCATAAGCGCGGGCGACTCCCGTGGCGTTCGGCGCGGGTTCGGCCTATATGCGCACCGATGCAGACAGCCTTGGCCGCCGCCATGCCCATCCCCGGGCACATCGACCCCGTGCCCGTGCCGCGCGCGCCGGTCGCGCGTGCCGACGGGCGCGTCGACCTGATCGGGCTGTCCAAGGATCAGCTGCGCGCCGCGCTCGCCGACGCGGGACTTGACCCAAAACAGGCAAAGCTGCGCGCCAAGCAGATCTGGCACTGGCTCTACAACCGCGGCGCGACGCAGTTCTCAGGCATGACCGACATCGCGCGCGCACAGCACCCTTGGCTCGAGCAGCGGTTCGTGGTCGGGCGGCCCGAGGTGGTCGAGGCGCAGGTGTCGACCGACGGTACGCGCAAATGGCTGCTCCGCTCGCCGGACGCGCACGATTACGAGATGGTATTCATCCCCGACGCGGATCGGGGAACGCTGTGCGTGTCGAGCCAGGTCGGCTGCACGCTCAACTGCCGCTTCTGCCACACCGGCACCATGCGCCTGGTCCGCAACCTGACCGCGGGCGAGATCGTCGGGCAGGTGATGCTGGCGCGCGACGCGCTCGGCGAGTGGCCGTCCCAGCCCGAGGGGCGGATGCTCACCAACATCGTGATGATGGGGATGGGCGAGCCGTTATATAATTTCGACAACGTCCGCGACGCGCTCAGGCTGGTGATGGACGGCGACGGCTTGGGCCTGTCGCGGCGGCGCATCACGCTGTCGACCAGCGGGGTGGTGCCGATGATGGCGCGCGCGGGGGCGGAGATCGGCGTCAACCTCGCGGTCTCGCTCCACGCGGTCACCAAGGAGGTGCGCGACGAGATCGTGCCGCTCAACCGCAAATACGGCATCGACGAGTTGCTCCAGGCCTGCGCGGATTATCCGGGCGCGAACAACGCGCGGCGGATCACGTTCGAGTACGTCATGCTCGCGGGCAAGAACGACAGCGACGCGGACGCGCGCGAGCTGGTGCGGCTGATCCGCCATTACCGGCTGCCCGCCAAGGTCAACCTGATACCGTTCAACCCCTGGCCCGGTGCGCCGTACGAGTGTTCGACCCCCGAGCGGGTGCGCGCGTTCTCGTCCATCATCTTCGAGGCGGGGATCAGCGCCCCGGTACGTACCCCGCGCGGGCGGGACATCGACGCTGCCTGCGGGCAGCTGAAGACCGCGGCGGAGAAGAAGGGGCGGGCGGAGGTGGAGCGGGAGACGGGAGCGATGGTGGCGTGAGAATGGTGGCGTCGGCTCCTGCCCGGTATAGGGCAGGATCATGCCATTGCTCTACTATCCCTCGGCTGGCGAGATCTTGCTGTGTCGGTATGACCTACAGGTAATCGAGCCTGAAATGCACAAGACCAGGCCTGCGGTCGTCGTCGGTCCTCGACTACGCGGACGCGGCAGGTTGGTGACCGTGGTACCGTTAAGCACGACCGACCCGACTGCGCCGCAGGACTATCATTATCGCCTTGAGCTGGCGCAGCCATTGCCCAAGCCGTTCGATGCGCCGGTGATGTGGGCGAAGTGCGATCTCGTGTCGTCGGTATCGCTTGACCGGCTGGACCGGTTCAAGGAGTCCCGCGGGCGTCACGGCGGGCCGCGACGGTGGATGACGGGCCGCCTGTCGCCGGAACAATTGCGCGATGTGCGA
>CAXSEO010000361.1:0-3773 GCA_964235525.1 uncultured Sphingomonas sp.
GAGTTCAACTCGCTGCCGCATGTGCGCGGCGCGGTGGCGGCGGCGCGCGCAGAGGACAAGAACAGCGCCAACAGCCAATTCTTCATCGTCTTCCAGCCGACGCTGAAGCTCGATCGCAAATACACCGTGTTCGGGCGGGTGATCGACGGCATGGGCTATGTCGACGCGATCGAGCGCGGCGAGCCGCCCGCGCATCCGTCGCACATCGTCCACGCGTACCTAGCCAGCGACAACCCGCCGCCCTACACACCAGCCCCGCCCATGGCAGCTCCGGCACCGGCCCCGAGCGCGGCGACGGTCTCGCCAACCCCGGCAGCGATCAAGCCCGCGGGTCGGCAAGCGAAGCGAAGCGGGGGCGGCGGCAGCTGACCTCAGCGCGGAGCGATCCGCATGAACGTCGACCTGTTCGACTTCGCGCTCCCGCCCGAGCGCGTCGCGCTGCGCCCAGCTTCCCCACGCGATGCTGCGCGACTGCTGGTGCTCGACGGCGCGGACACGCGCGACCTTTACGTCCGCGACTTGCCGACCCAGCTCCGCGCGGGCGACCTGCTGGTGTTCAACGACACGCGAGTCATCCCCGCGCAGCTGGAAGGGCGTCGCGGTCAGGCGCGGGTCGGCGCGACACTCCACAAGCGCGAAGGGCCACGTCGCTGGCGCGCGTTCGTCCGCAACGCGCGGCGGGTGCGCGAGGGGGACATCATCGACTTCGGCCACGGCGTCACCGCGACCGCTAGCGGCCGCGCGGAGGAAGGCAGCCTCGCGCTCGAGTTCGCGGGCGACGAGCCGGTCGAGCTGCTGATCGAGCGCGCAGGGACGATGCCGCTGCCGCCCTATATCGCCGCGCGCCGCCCCGCCGACGCGGCCGACGCGAGCGACTACCAAACCATGTTCGCGCGCGAACCCGGCGCGGTAGCCGCGCCCACCGCCGCGCTCCACTTCACCCCCGCCCTGATGGCGGCGCTTGCAGAGCGCGGCGTCGAGCACGCGACCCTGACGCTCCACGTCGGCGCGGGGACGTTCCTGCCGGTCAAGGCAAGCGATACCGCCGCGCACCGGATGCACGCCGAATGGGGGCGGGTCGACGCCGCAACCGCCGTCCGCCTCAACGCGCTGCGCGCGAGCGGCGGGCGGGCGATCGCGGTCGGCACCACCTCGCTCCGGCTGCTCGAATCGGCGACGGACGAGGACGGACAGGTCCGCGCCTTTGAGGGCGACACCGCGATCTTCATCACGCCTGGCTATCGGTTTAGGGCCATCGACGGCCTGCTCACCAACTTCCACCTCCCCCGCTCGACGCTGTTCATGCTGGTGTCCGCGCTGATGGGGCGCGAGCGGATGCAGGAAGCCTATGCCCAGGCGATCGCCACCGGCTATCGCTTTTACAGTTACGGCGATGCCAGCCTGTTGCTGCCCTGAAAGGACCCCCATGCGCCCGCTCCTCCCTACCCTGCTCCTCCTCGCCGCCGGCCCGGTCGTCGCGCAGTACCACGGCGGCGGCGGGGGCGGGCGCAATCGCGACACGCAGACGACGACCGATCAGTCCGCTCCTCCCGACCAGCGCCCCGCCGGGTCCGAGCGCGCGACCATCTATGTCGAGCCGGTCGGCATGATGATCGCCGCGTGGGACACCGACGGCGACGGCAAGACCAGCCGCGCGGAGCTGACCGCCGGCGTCGAGCGCTCGTTCCGCGCGATCGACACGGGCGGCAGCGGGCGGCTCGGCTATATCGAGTTTGCCGACTGGGCCGAGCGCTTCCTAGGCGACCGCAACGCGCTGCCAAGTCCGTTCGCGGTTGATCGCAACGGCGACAACATCATCACCCTCATGGAGCTGCAAACCGCGATCGCGCACGAGTTCGACCGCTTCGACGCGAACCACGACGGCACGGTCACGCGCGCCGAGCTGCTGACGATCCGCGACGTGCCCGCAGGCGGCGGCGAGCGTCGCAAAGGCGGTCAGCGCGGCGGCGGCGGCGGGGGGCGCGGCGGTGGTCGGGGCGGCCGCGGCGGCGGTGGGGGCGACCCGACCGGCGGCTGAGCCGCTGCTTGCCGTACTGCGCTCAAGTGTGTTAGATAATCAGCACACTAGGGGAGCCGAGCGTGTCGGGATTGTTTTGGGCAGCCTATGCGCTGTGGCTCGGCAGCGAAGCGTGGGTTTTTCGCCGCGACCGGGCACCGGCAAAGGGCATCGTTCGCGACGCCGGCAGTCGGGGCGTGATCATCATCGCGATAGTTGGCACCATCGTGATCGCGACCGCCGTCCATCGCGCGCGCTGGGCCGCGACGCCGTGGCCGCGCGCAGACGCGGTTGCGGTCGGCACCGCGCTGATGTTGTCCGGCATTGGGCTGCGGCTATGGGCGGTGCGGACGCTCGGCGAGCACTTCCGCACGCAGGTGACGCTGCTCGACGCGCATCGGCTGGTGCGCGCCGGTCCGTACGCGCGCGTCCGCCACCCGGCCTATACCGGCGCGCTGGTCACTTGCATCGGGCTGGGGATCGCGCTCGGCAACTGGCTGTCGCTGCTGGTGATGATCGTCGGTCCGCTCGCGGGGTTCACGTGGCGGATCCGCCTGGAGGAGCGTGCGCTGGGCGAGCGGTTCGGGGCGGACTGGCGCGCGTACCGCGCCGGCAGCTGGGCGATGCTGCCGCCGGTCTGGTAGCCCGCGCTCGACACACCCGTGAGCGTCCGCCACACGCTCCCGCGTGACCCGCTTCGCGTTCGCCATCCACGCCACTGACGGCCGCGCGCGCGGGGGGGCGATCACCATGCGGCGCGGGGTGATTCGCACCCCTGCCTTCATGCCAGTCGGCACCGCGGGGACGGTGAAGGCGATGAAGCCCGGCGATGTCGCCGCAGCCGGGGCGGACATCATCCTCGGCAACACCTATCACCTGATGCTCCGCCCCACCGCCGAGCGGGTCGCGCGGCTGGGCGGGCTGCACGCCTTCATGGGCTGGGACCGGCCGATCCTGACCGACAGCGGCGGCTATCAGGTGATGAGCCTCGCCGATCTCACCACCCGGTCGGAAGAGGGCGTCACCTTCCGCTCGCACCTCGACGGCGCGCGCCACACGCTCAGCCCCGAGCGGTCGATCGAGATCCAGCGGCTGCTCGGATCGGACATCGTGATGGCGTTCGACGAGCTGGTCCCGACCAGCTCTACGGCGGAGGTACAGGCGGCGGCGATGGCCCGCTCGATGCGCTGGGCGACACGCTCGCGCGAGGCGTTTGATGCGGGCGGCGAGCACGCCAGCCAAGCCGCGCTGTTTGGCATCCAGCAGGGGGCGCTTGACCGCACCCTGCGCGGCGACAGCGCGGTGGCGCTGACCGAGATCGGCTTCGACGGCTATGCGATTGGCGGGCTCGCGGTCGGCGAGGGGCAGGAGGCGATGTTCGCCTGCCTCGATTTCGCGCCCGACCAACTCTCCACCGACGCGCCGCGCTACCTGATGGGGGTCGGCAAGCCCGACGACATCGTCGGCGCGGTCGAGCGCGGGGTCGATATGTTCGACTGCGTGCTCCCGACCCGCTCGGGGCGGACGGGGCAGGCGTTCACGCGGGCCGGCGCGCTCAACCTCCGCAATGCGCGGTTCGGCGAGGATCAGGGGCCGCTCGACCCCGACTGCCCCTGCCCCGTCTGCGCGCGCTGGACGCGGGCGTATCTCCACCATCTCGTCCGCTCGCAGGAGATCCTCGGCGCGATGCTGATGACCGAGCACAACATCTGGTTCTACCAGGTTCTGATGGCCGACCTGCGCGCCGCGATCGCCG
>CAXSEO010000362.1:0-3758 GCA_964235525.1 uncultured Sphingomonas sp.
CGATCCACAACGCGACGGGCGTGCGCGTGCGCGACTACCCCATCACGCTCGACAAGCATCTCGAGCGGCTGCCCGCGGTCGCCTGACCTGCGGCCCGGTGCGGCGACTGCACGGGGTCAGCCTAGGTTTGGGCGAGTGCATCAAGCATTTGCGCGACCTTTCGACTCAGCTCGGGTTCCGGGCGGCATCGCGCACGACTTCAACAACCTGCTGACGGTCATTTGGGGTTCGGTCGACCTGCTTCGCCGCGACGGACGGTCGCGTTGTCGATGGCGCAAACGTGACGCCCAGCGATCGCGACGAGGACGGTGCGGACAGCGAAGCGCACCCGAGTTGATTGAGATGAGCAGACCATTGGTCACCGGCGGATCTTCTCGATTGCGGAGGATCTATGGACCTGATCAGGCTACCCATCGCCGAACAGGCCGATGTCAACACCGACTGTATTCGCATCGAGGAATTGGAGGACGGCTCGCATCGACTGACCGGGCCTGCGCTGTGCACGGGCGAGGACGAGGACGCATTCGTGTCGCTCATCGACGGGCTGACCTTTGCCACGCGCGACGAGGCGGAACAGGCCGGACTCGCTTGGGCGACGGCGTCGGGGTGAAACGATTGCACATCAGCGTGGGCACGACCGGCTCTCCGCTGGAACTAACCAAAATAGACCTTCCCGGTTGAGTTTCGTTTTCTGGTAAAGAGGTCACGGACTCCAAATTAGCAAAACTCAATCAGCTTTAATCGCGCGGAACGACCCACAACCGCCGTTCGCCGAGACTCTGCTGCTTTCCGTTCTTGGACGTTTGTTCCCTCGCCAGCGCGGCGACCGCGCGCGAATCTCCGCCATCGAGCCAGTTCGGGCCGACCCTGCAAGCTGCCGTTAGGCGCGCGGAGCGCCGCGCCGGTTTCCTCAGCCCGTTCTTGGCAGCGCCTTGGGCTTGCCCGCGAAACTTACTGACCGATTAAATCATCGGCTCGCGCGCGGCGGGCGGGGCTTCCTTCCGGGGCGGTGCCGGCTTGCGTTCCTCCCTCGAAGCCGGGATGGCGACTATCCGGCTCTCCGGAGCCGCCCGGGACGCACGCGCGCGCGTGTCCTCGTGCATCTCGAGCAGCGACTGCATCAATTCCTCGTCGCTGCTCGACATCACCGCCAGCACGTCCGCCTCGTCGCAACCTTCGGCGGCGAGGTAGGCATGGCCCATGCTCGAATCGATGTAGATCGATTGGCCCTCCTCGAGGCACACTGGATCGTAGAACTCGGTCTGCACCACCACGCGCCCGCGCAGCACGTAGATGAACTCCTCACCGGCGTGCTTGACCAATTCGCCAAACTCCTCCGCCGAGCGTGCGCGTATCCGGGTCAGCACCGGGAGCATGCGTTTGCGCCGCAGCTCGGTGCAGAGATAGTGATAGTCGTAGTTGGGCGTCTCGACCCTGACGGCGTGGGCCAGGTTGCCGATCGAGCGCCTCGCCGTGACCGGCAATGGGCCGTCGGTGGCGGCGGGCTCTTCGGCGAACAGCTCACTCATCCGCATTCCCAGCCGTCGGCTGAGTTGCTGGAGCTTGTCGTAGGTCAGGGTCAGCCGGTCGTGCTCGACCTTGGACAGCGTCGAGATGGGGATTCCGCTGCGCTCACTCATCTGTCTCAGCGTCCAGCGCTCGCGAGCGCGTAACGCCCGAAGCAGTGATCCAAGCGTGGGAGCAGCGGATGACACTTGGGCTCTCCTGGCGTTGACATCAGTTTCTGATTAGGCGCACACTGGCCTAATTCGGTGCTAAGCTCTTAGACTAGGCGTCGGAGAAGTCGCGGGCAACACCCGCCCGGAGAAGAGGGACGACGATGCGGTTCTGGCGACGACTCGCAATGGGAATGCTTGCGCTGGCCGGGGCCGCCGCGCCAGCGCAGCAGCCGGACCCACTCCCCCCAACGCCAATGGCCACCAAGGGCACACCCTCGGCGGCGAAAATCCCCCTTCCCGCCGGGGCTCATCCGCTCAGCGCCGAGGACGTGGGTGCCTGGCTCGACGGCTATATGCCCTTCGCGCTGCGCTCGGGCGACATCGCCGGCGCGGTGGTGGTCGTCGTCAAGGACGGGCAGGTTCTCACGGCGCGCGGCTACGGCTATGCCGACATCGCCAAGAAGACCCCGGTCGACCCGTATCGAACGCTGTTCCGCCCCGGTTCGGTGTCAAAGCTCGTCACCTGGACGGCGGTGATGCAGCAGGTCGAGGCGGGCAAGATCGACCTCGACGCGGACGTGAACCGCTATCTCGATTTCACGATCCCGACCTATCACGGCCAGCCGATCACCATGCGGCAGATCATGACCCACACCGCAGGGTTTGAGGAGGCGGCCAAGAACGACTTTGTCGGCACCCCCGGTCAGCTCAAGCCGATCGGTGAGTTTCTCAAGGAGCGGACGCCCAAGCGCATCTACGCCCCCGGCACCACGCCCGCTTATTCGAACTGGGCGACAGTGCTGGCGGGCTACATTGTCCAGCGGGTCTCGGGCGTGCCGTTCGACGATTATGTCGAGCAACGCATCTTCGCGCCCTTGGGCATGCATTACGCCACTTTCCGCCAGCCGTTGCCGCCCGCGCTCGCCCCTTACATGGCGACCGGTTATCCACGCGCGTCAGCACCAGCCAAGCCATTCGAGTATATCCAGGTCGGTCCGGCGGGTTCGCTGTCGGCGTCGGGGGTCGACATGGCCCGGTTCATGCTCGCTCATCTGGAGAACGGTCGCGGCATCCTGAAGCCAGCCACGGCGGAGATGATGCACAACAGCCCCCTCGACAAGGTCAACCCCAAGTCGCTAATCCCGCCGCTCAACCGGATGGAGCTCGGCTTCTTCGAGACCAACCTCAACGGGCACGAGATCATCGGCCATCTGGGAGACACCGAGAACTTCCACACCTCGCTCCAGTTGATGGAGAAGGAGCGGGTCGGCCTGTTCGTGTCGTTCAACAGCGCCGGGCGAGAGGGAGCTGCACATCCACTGCGCGTCAACTTGCTACAGGACTTCGTCGACCGGTACTTTCCTTCGACCGAGCAGGACGGTCGCGTTGACGCAAGGACCGCGGCCGAGCATGCGCGGATGCTCACCGGCTTGTGGGAAGGTAGCCGTCGCGCTTCGTCCAGCTGGCTGAGCGTGGTCTATCTTTCCGGGCAGACCAAGGTCGGGCTCGACAAGGATGGCGGGCTGCTCATCCCCGCGCTCAAGGGTCCTGGCGGGGCGCCGATACGCTGGGTCGAGATCGCGCCGTTCGTGTGGCGCGAGGTGAACGGGCATGAGCGGCTGGCCGCGCAGGTGGTCGACGGTCGAGCGGTACGCTGGAGCGTCGACGGGGAGTCGCCGTTCACCATGTTCGACCGCGTGCCCCCGAGCCGGTCGAGCGCTTGGCTGCTGCCGCTCGCGTATCTGAGTCTGGCGGTGCTGGCCCTCAGTCTTCTTTATTGGCCAACCGCCTGGTTCGTGCGGCGACGCTACAAGGCGCGGCCGAGCGTGGCGGGCGAAGCGTTCCGCATTTATCGCGGGACCCGGATCATGGCCGCGCTGGACCTTGGCATCGTGATCGCTTGGCTGGCGTTCGTGTCGATCGCGGGCTCGTCGGCCACGCTGCTCACCTCCGTCACCGACGGATGGTTGTGGTTGCTCAAGATCCTGAGCGTCGTCATCTTCCCGGGCGCGGTCGGCATGGCGGCCTGGAACGCCTGGCTCACGTGGCGCGACGGCCGGCGCTGGACGCGCAAGCTGT
>CAXSEO010000363.1:0-3748 GCA_964235525.1 uncultured Sphingomonas sp.
CGATACCGCCCGTCCATTGGGCGGCGCACCGCACCTCCACTCGCCGGGCGCTCCCGAATGGGTCGAGCTGTCCGCTGGCGAGGGGCCGGGCGTGACCAAGCTGGTCGGCCAGCTCGTGGACGATACCCGCGAGGTGGTCCGCACCGAGGTCGCGTTGGTCAAGGCGAAGGTCAACGAGCGGGTCACCGCCTATAAGGGCGCGGCGACCTACCTTGGTGCAGCAGCGGTGCTGGCACTGGAGGCGCTGGGCGCGCTGCTGGTTGGGCTGATCCTGACGTTGGCGACGCTGGTCGGCCCGGGTTGGGCGACGCTGATCGTCGTCGGTGTAGTGTTCGCAGTGGCGGGCGTGCTCGCCTACCTCGGCGTCAAGAAGCTCTCGCCCGCGCCGGGAACCAAGTCATGACCGACCCGCAGGCCGACGTCGCCAAGGCGACCGCCGACGCGCAAGCCGCGCGCGACAAGCTTAACCGCGATGTCGCGGCGTTGCAGGAGCGGCTCGACCCGAAGGTGATCACCCGCCGGGCGCAGACCCGGTTGACCGACACCAGCGCATCGGTGGCCGACACTGCCAAGCGCAACCCGAAGCCGGTCGCGGGCGCGGCGGCGCTGGTGGCGCTGTTCGTGGTCCGCAAGCCGCTTGCGCGGTTGTTCCGTCGCCGCCCCAAGAAAACCTATAGCGACGGCAACGCCGTCGCCGTCACCTCCACCTCGCATCAATCAGGAGAAGGCTCGTCATGACCGACGCCCCCCAGAACAGCAGCTTGCAGGATAAGGCGCGCGACCAGCTCGGCGCCGCCAAGGACGCCGCGTCGCAGGCGCTTGCGACCACCAAGGAAACCGCTCAGCACGCGTTCGGAACCTCGCGCGACGCCGCTCGGCAGGTGACCGACGCCGGCAACGCGCTCGGCATCCTGATCGGCGGGCTGGCGGTCGGTGTGATCGCTGGCGCGCTGCTGCCCAAGAGCGAGCGCGAGCGCGAGTTGCTCGCTCCGGTCGGCAAGCGGATCAACACCACCGCCGTCGCCGCGTTCGACGCGGCGAAGGAGACCGCCGAGGCGGAGTTCACGCAGCGCGGGCTGACTAGGGACGGCGCGCAGGATCAGCTCCGCTCGCTGCTCGACGGGGTTACCAAGGCGCTGACCAGCGCTGGGGGCGCGGCGGTTGAGGCGGCGCGGACCAAGGCGACCGCGCCCACTGCCTGAGCCGGTTATTTGCGCGCTGATACGATAGAGCGGTTCCCCACCGGCGGAAACCGCTCTATCGGCGTGTGCTCAACCGCGCGGGTGGTCGCATGAGCAAGCTGCATCTTGTTTTCGGAGGCCGGGTCAACGACCCGCAGGGTCTCGACTTCGACGACCTGTCCTCGATCGAGGTGGTCGGCATCTTCCCCGACTATGCCAGCGCCGAATCCGCCTGGCGCGGAGCGGCACAACGGACGGTGGACGACGCCGAGATGAAATATGTAGTGGTGCATCTTCACCGTCTGCTCGAGCCGGACCTGCTGGCCAAGGGTGACGAGTAGCAGGATCAGGCGCGGCAGAGCAGCAGATCGATCGTTTTGGTGATTCGAAAGGACGCCTCCTTACCGGCGAACGCGCGAGCGACGCCGCTGGCGAGTAGCTCGGTTGCGCCTTCCTGCTCGGCGATCGGCAAGCTTAGCAGATAAGCCAAAAGATCGGTCGGGTCCGTCACGACAAGTTCGTCGTCGAACCGGAAACGCTCGATAAACCCAAAGCTTTCGCGCAGGAGTGGAATCGCCTGCTCGGAGGTCAACGGTTCATCTCGCACGGCAGCGTATCGGTCCAAGGCCTCGTCGACCAACGCGGACACTTCCGCCATGTTGCCCGGCGGATTGAGCACGACCGCGGCGGCTCCATGACCTCCGACGACCCGTGCCAACTCGCGCACTCCCGCCGAAGGGTCCTGGAGATGGTAAAGCATGTGGATCGCGAGAGCCGTATCGACGCAGCCGTCAGCTAGCGGAAGCGCGGCGGCATCGGCGACCGTTGCTTCGACGCTGGCCCACCGACCAGCACCCCGCACCGCTTCCGCGGCGGCTGCCACCATTCCCGGCGCGAGGTCGAACAAGCGTAACGTAAGGTCGTTGGGTACGCTGGGCGGTGCATGGGTCCAGAAAGCACCGGCGCCGCACCCGACATCGGCGACAACGCCGCCACTGGTGAACGGAATATGTGCCGCCAGCCACTCGAACCAGTCGCCCCGACCATAGCGGGAATGAAGCAGCGAACGAGCGTTGAGCCTGTCCGGGTTTCGGTATTGTACCTCACTGAGGTACTTGCGATCGTCCGCGCGCATCGTCCTGCCAGAGACTCCCGCTCAGATGAACTCCACCCGCGACACGAGGTAATACCGGTCCCCTGACGGCACCGTCACCTCCACCTCCTCGTCCACCTTGCGCCCGATCAGCGCGCGGCCGAGCGGGGAGTTGTACGAGATCCGCCCGGTCTTGGCGTCCGCCTCGGTCTGGCCGACGATCTGGTAGCGAACCGGCTTGTCGTCCTCGTCCATCAGCGTCACCGTCGCGCCAAACACGATCCGGTCACCCGAGAGTTCGCGCGGGTCGATGATCTGCGCGCGGCTGAGCTTGTCCTCGATGTCGGCGATCGACGCCTCGATCTGGCCCTGACGCTCCTTCGCGGCGTGATACTCGGCGTTCTCGGACAGGTCGCCATGCGCGCGCGCTTCCTCGATCGACTCGACGATCTCGGGACGCTCCGCCTTCAGGCGTTTCAGGTCGGCGGACAGCTTGGTGTAGCCCTCCTGAAGCATCGGCATCTTCTCGACCGTCGCCATACCCGTGTCCTTCAAAAGCCCCGCCCCCAAGCGAGCCCGGAAGGCTCGCCCGCACGGCACCGAAGATGTCCGGGGGCTTAATCGCGCGAAGCGAAATGATAAGACTGGAGCGGCCGCACTTCAAGGTTGCGCGTCGCCCCGCTCGCGATCGCGCGTGCCGCCTGTACCGCCGCCGGGGCGGTGGTGAAGTAGGGGATGCGCCGGGCGAGCGCCTCGCCGCGGATCGGCGCGGAGTCCTGCAGCGACTGCCACCCCTCGGTCGTGTTGACGATCATCGCGATGCCGCCGTCGGCGATCTGGTCGACGATATGCGGGCGGCCCTGCGCGACCTTGTTGACCCGCTCGACCGCGATGCCCTCGCCCGCGAGGAACGCCGCCGTGCCGCCGGTCGCGACGATGCGGAAGCCGTGTCCCACCAGATCGCGCGCGACCGGCAGGATCGCGGGCTTGTCGCCATCCTTGACGCTGATGAACACGGTGCCGCTGTCCGGAAGGATCGTCCCCGCGCCGAGCTGGGACTTCGCGAACGCCACCGTGAAATCCGGGTCAATCCCCATCACTTCGCCGGTACTCTTCATCTCGGGTGAGAGGACGGGGTCGGTGCCGGGAAAGCGCCCGAACGGGAACACCGCTTCCTTCACCGCGAAATACGGCACCCGCCAGTAGATGCGCGGCAGGTCCCGGAGCTTCTCGCCCGCCATCACCCGCGCGGCGATCTTAGCGACAGGCACGCCGATCGCCTTGGCGACGAACGGCACGGTGCGCGACGCGCGCGGGTTGACTTCGATCAGATAGACCTGCCCGTCCTTGACCGCGAACTGGACGTTCATCAGCCCGCACACGCGCAGCGAGCGGGCGAGCAGGTCGGTCTGCCGCTCGATTTCGGCGATGATCTCGTCCGTTAGCGAATAGGGCGGGAGCGAGCAGGCGCTGT
>CAXSEO010000364.1:0-3746 GCA_964235525.1 uncultured Sphingomonas sp.
AACGCCACCGGTGCGCCATCTGCGCTCAAGAATTCAGGTATAGTATTCCGGACCGCACATGCGGCCGGTCGCGACCTGCACAGGAGTGACTTCCTCGGCCCGGCGATCGTGGCCGACATTGGCGGCTCGCTTCCGTTCATCGGTATTGTTGGTACGGCTTTTCTGCTTGGCATAGACGCCGCCGATATCGCTGGGGTAGTCTCGCCGACGGTCGGAGCAATAGAGATGGCGGCTGGGCATCTTCCGGGGCTTCGTCCGCGAGCAATCGTGTTGTCGGCAGGAGACTCGCGGGGCTTTGTCGCGGGCTTGAACGGTTACTTGGGGTATGTGCGATGAATTTGGTCCGCCTCTGGGTCATCTGCTTCATCGGCTTCGGTTTCATCGCTCTGAGTATTGCGGGGGCAATTGCGCTATATTCACAATCGCACAGCGTCGGGGCCGTTACGGCCCCGGGGATCGTCGCTGCCCTGAACGACGGTCCATACCATGCCAACGTGCGCGTGACGCCCAACAGTTCTACGCCGTTCGAATATGACGAGAACGCCTCGAGCGATCCGCTCGCGGTAGGCCAGCATATCATCGTGCGCTACCAACCATCCAATCCAACTGGAACGGCCGTTGTCGCATCACGTGGGGTGTACCGAACTGCGCTTTCATTCGTGGTGTTGGCGTTTGGGTTCTGGTTGGCGGCGCTGGTATCGCCTCCTCTGGTACGTCGCTTTCCGAACGTGCTCGGCTTCCCGATCTATCGTCGTTAGCCAGCATGAAGTTCGATAGCTTCAGTCATAGCCGCTGTTCGAAGCACAGCGTGGCAAGTGTCTTTTACGGACTATGAAGATCACGACTTGGTTCTTGATCATTCTCGGTCTGCTCTGCTTCCCGCTCGCCGCGGTGATCGCCGTCAACGAGCGTGATTTCGCGTGGGAAGCGCGGGTCGGGTCGGGGGTCGTGGTGTCGCTCGACAACGGGCCGCATCATGCGACGGCGAGGGTCACGCTTCCCGGCCGACCCAGCTTCCTGATCGCGGCAAATACGCAGGCCGGAGTTGCGGTGGGGCAGCGCATCGCCGTCCGCTATCTTCCCGCCGACCCCGAACACACGGCCGTGCCGGGCGTCGACGGGGTATATGCGACGGCGTGGGACTTCGTGTGGATGGGAGTTGGAGGCATTGTCGCCGCCCTGGGCAGTCCGTTCATCGTCAGGCGCTGGCCGAACCTGTTCGGCTACGCTTGGGCTCGCTACGTTCGGTGAGGCGGGTCTAGCCTGATATGACGCGAGCGCGTGGAACGATGACGGCGCGCCGCCATTGTCCACGTGAGGCAAGGGAGCGCGGGCATGGATGACGAGCGAATCTGGACATTCGAGGAAAGCCTGTGGCTCGGCGATGCGGATCATTACCGCGCGCTAATCGACGAGCATTGCGTGATGGTGCTCCCCGCCGAGCCTTATGTGTTCAGCGCCGAGGCGGCGATCGAGGCGGTCGCCCACACGCCGCGCTGGTCGAAGGTCGACCTCACCGACCGGCGGGTGATGCGGCCGGAAGAGGGACTAATCGTCATCGCCTATCGGGCGCGGGCGACGCGCGAGGGTGCGAGCCGCTATACCGCCTGGTGCACCACCTCGATCCGGCGCCGCGCGCATGAGGACTGGCTGGTGGTGCAGCACTCGCAGTTGCCGCCCTTGGTGACCGGAGCCGTGGGGTGAAAGGCTAAGCGTCTAACCCGGTTTTTTGGGCCGTAGCGACGCCGCGAGCGCGATACCCGCCGCGATCTGGACGAGCCCATAAGCCCGGCGCCGCCCAGGCCTGCCCGCGAACGGCCGTATGAGCACATCGACCGTGCCGACCGGCGAGCGCCACAGATCGACGTGCCGCACCGCCTGCAGGATGCCGAGCGCGCCGTCGCCGATCATGAACACCGCCGCCATCTCGGCCGCGCGCTTCAGCCCTACGGACAGGTTGCTCTCGCCGCCGTTCGCCGCCGTCACTTCGTCTTTGTTGCCTGCCACGCCTGATACTCCTCGACCGCCTGAGAACGCTTCAACACGCGGGCGAACGGATCGATCACGATGTGGGCGTCATCGGGAACGTTCAGCACGCCGGGAACCGATACCCGCGTCACCTCGGAACCGACCTGCACCTCGATCGGCATGGGAAAAGGCAGATTGTTCGGCGTCTTCCAGCGGGCGGTGAGGCCACCCGGCTCCCGCTCGACGATCAGCTCCGGCAGCGCCGCCTGGCGCAGGTACACGTCGAAAAACCAGCCATAATCCTTACCCGTCACCCGGCGCACGTTCGCCTCGAACTCGCGCGTCGACCCGAACCGGGGCGCGAACCCACCCGGGTGCGGGTTTTCGGTTCCATAGACCTCCAGCCGCATTGCGCGCCCGAACGCCTCGTCGCCGATCAGCCAGCGCAGCGTGTGCAGCATCCACGCCGCCTTGTAATAGATGTCCGTCCCCGCGCCGCCCTTGCCGGGCTCGTACACCTCCTGCTCGGTCAGCACGCGGTCGCGGACGATCGGCGCGCGGTTGACGATCTTGTTGCGCTGGTCGTCCATCATCACCGCATAGCGCGCCTCGCCCTCGCGCCAGCGGCCGTAGAGCGGCTGCATATACTCCTCGAAGCCCTCGTGGAGCCAGTAATCGTCCCAGTTCGCGGCGGTCAGCTGGTTGCCGAACCATTCGTGCCCGAACTCGTGCTGGAACAGCCAGTCGAACCCCTCGGGTGCCTTGGCGTAACGGTTGCCGTAGCCGTTGATCGTCTGGTGCTCCATGCCCTTATACGGCGTCTCGACGACGCCGACCTTCTCGTCGCCGAACGGGTAGGGGCCGACGACGGATTCGTAAAAGTCCAGCGTCGGCGCGAACTCGGCGAACAGCGCCTTGGCCTTTGTCTCCTCGCCGGGCATGTACCAGTAGAACATCGGGATCGTGTTGCCGTAGCGACTCTTGTAGCTGCCCTGGATCACCTCGTACGGCGCGACGTTGAGCGCGATGCCGTAAGTGTTGGGGTGCTTGACCCGCCAGTTCCAGCGAGTGCGTCCGTCCGGCAGCTGATCGACGCCGAGCAACACGCCGTTCGAGGGCGCCTTGAGCCCGGCGGGAACGGTAATGTGAAGCATCACCACTCCCGGCCGGCCGGTCGGATGATCGAGGCACGGCCAGAACAGGTCGCAGCCAGAGCCCTCCGCCGTGGTCGCCACCCAAGGGCGGCCGTCGCGCGTCTTCGCCCACACCAGCCCGTCGTCCCACGGCGCATTGACCGCAACATGCGGTTGCCCGCCATAGCTGATCTGCGCCGTGAAGCGCGCGCCCGCCGCGAGCGGAGCGGGCAGGGTGACGATCAGCTGCCCGTCCGGGTTGCTCCACGCCGAGCGCGGGAGAGGCGCGCCGTCGATGCTGATCGCGGATACCAGCAGGTTGCGGTCGAGGTCGATCAGCAGCCGCGACAAGCGCGCGCGGGTGGTTAGCGACAGCGTGGCGACGCCGTTCAGCGTCTGCGTCTCGGGCAGCACTTCGAACTGGAGGTCGGCGGCGTCGAACGCCAGCGCCGCCTGTTCGGGCGCGACCGGTCCGCCCGAGCGCTGGGTCTGGTCGGTAAGCGGCGGCTCTCCCTTCGCGGGGAGCCGGGCGGCGGCGAGCGCGAGAGCGTGCAACATCGACAAACTTTATCCCGTTTACAGCACCTTGTCAGTATTCGCTCGACGAACCTGATCTATGTAAAGGTCAGAACCGCGGGTACCCTT
>CAXSEO010000365.1:0-3744 GCA_964235525.1 uncultured Sphingomonas sp.
CGCGGCATTCTCGACGCACAGCGCACCATGCCGGGCTCGAAGATCGGTGCCGCCTATGCGACCTATCTCGACACCGCCACCATCGACGCGAAGGGACTCGCGCCGATCCAGCCGTGGCTGGCCAAGATCAAGGCGCTGAACAGCAAGGCGGGCTATGCCGCGCTGGTCGCAGAGGCCGACCGCGACGGTGTCGGCACGCCGTTCCGCGCGGGCGTCGGGCAGGACGCGAAGGAGCCGGAGACCTATGCGCTCGAGATGCGTCAGTCGGGGCTGGGTCTCCCTGACCGGGACTATTACCTCAGCGATGACCCCAAGCTGGTCGCGCAGCGCACCGCCTATCAGGCGCACCTCGCCAAGCTTATGACGCTGGCGGGCGAGCCGAACGCGGACGCGCGCGCCAAGGCGATCGTCGACTTCGAGACGCAGATCGCGCAGGTCCACTGGACCAGGGTCGAAAGCCGCGACGCGACCAAGACGTACAACAAGATGACGGTGGCGGGGCTGATGCAGGCCGCGCCCGGGTTCGATTTCGCGACCTATTTCCGCGGCATCGGCGCGCCGACCGCGACGGTGATCGTCGGCCAGCCAAGCGCGGTGACGGGCGAAGCGCGGCTGATCGCCGCCGCGCCGCTCGCGGTGCTCAAGGACCAGCTGCTGGTCCGCTCGCTCGACGGCTATGCCGATGTGCTGCCGACGCCGTTCGACCAGGAGAACTTCGCGTTCGAGGGCACCGTGCTGTCCGGCGTGCCCAAGCAGCAGGAGCGCTGGAAGCGCGCGGTGGACTTCACCGACGCGGCGGTGTCGGACGACGTCAGCAAGCTCTACGTCGCGCAATATTTCCCGCCCAAGACCAAGGCGGCGGCCGACCAGCTGGTCCGCAACATCATTGCGGCGATGAACGTCCGCATCGACAAGCTGACCTGGATGACCCCCGCGACCAAGGTCAAGGCACACGCAAAGCTGGCCGCGTTCACGCCCAAGATCGGCTACCCGTCGCGCTGGCGGGACTATTCGGCGCTGACGATCGTGCCGGGCGACGCGTACGGCAACAAGCTGCGCGCGCGCCAGTGGGAGCACGACTATGACGTCGCGCACCTCGGCAAGCCGCTCCAGCGCTGGGAGTGGGGCATGACCCCGATGACGGTCAACGCCTATGCCAACCCGCCAATGGTCGAGATCGTGTTCCCGGCCGCGATCCTCCAGCCGCCGTTCTTCGATCCGCATGCCGACCCGGCGGTCAATTACGGCGGCATCGGCGCGGTGATCGGCCACGAGATGAGCCATCACTTCGACGACCAGGGCGCGAAGTTCGACAATCACGGCCGGCTCGCGCGGTGGTGGACGGAGCAGGACGAGAACAACTTCAACGCGCTGGAGGCCAAGCTCGCGGCGCAATACAGCGCGTATGAGCCAATCCCGGGTACGCACATCAACGGCAAGCTGACCTTGGGCGAGAACTCGGCCGATCTGGCGGGGCTCACCGCCGCATACGATGCCTACCATCGTTCGCTCGGCGGCAAGCCTGCGCCGGTGATCGACGGGCTGACCGGCGACCAGCGTTTCTACATGGGTTGGGCGCAGGTGTGGCGGATCAACTTCCGCCCGCAGGCGCTCCAGCGCCAGCTGCTGACCGATCCGCACTCCCCCGGCCAGGACCGCGCGAACATCGTCCGCAACATGGACCCGTGGTACGCCGCGTTCAAACCCGCCCCGACCGGCAAGATCGTGCTCGCCCCGCAGGACCGGGTGCGGATCTGGTAGGAGTCGCCCCTCCCGCTAGGTCACCGGGAGGGGCAATCTCGCCACGCTTGACGCTGCCCCGCGCGCGCCCGAAGACCGGGGGATGGCCTCACTCCCCCTGTCTCTGCCCGACCGCTCCCCTGCTCGCGACGCGCTGCTGATCGCGGTCGCGGCCGGGGTGCTCGCGGCGGTGCTGGTGCTGCTGCTGGTCCGCAGCCCGGCGGTCGCGGGCGGGTTCGGCGCGGCGGGGCTGCTGATCGGCGGGGGCGTGCTCGCCTGGCGCAGGCTCGCGCCCGCTACGGCAGACGGCGACGCGCCGCTGGTCGACTGGGACGTGGTACGCGCGCTGACGGCGGACAGCGCGGACGCGGTCGCGGTGACCGACCGCGCGGGTCGACTGGTTTGCGCGAACGACGCCTATCGCGAGCTGTTCGGCGGGCTGCCCACCCCGCCGGGGCTGCCGCTTGGCGATGCGGGCGTCGCCGCGCTCGGAGCGGCCGGGCGCACCGCCTGGCGCGACGGCGTGGGCGCGGAGCGGCTCCATCTAGCCGGGCAGCCACTCGCCGCCACGATTACCCGCGCGGGCGCGCAGGAGGACATGCTGGTGTGGCGGTTCCGCCGCCCCGAGCGGCGCGACGCGCTGGCCGATCTGCGCGCGGCGCTGATCGGGGAAGCGGGCGAGCGGCTCGGCGCGGCGGGGGTGATGGCGGCGCTGATGACCCCGGACGGCCACGTCCTCGCCGCCAACCGCGTGCTCGCCGCGCGCGCGGGGCTGGCCGACGCGGTCGGGCACGACCTTGCCGAGTTGCTCGCCACCGACACACGCGGGCTGGTCCGGTTCGCGGGCGAGAAGAGCGGCAACCCGCTCCGCTTGGTGCCGATCCCGTTCCTCGACGGCGATGACGCGCCGGTGCTGCTGACGCTGCTCGACGACGAGGACGCGCCCGCGCTGACCGTACAGGGCGGCGGACAGCTACGCAGCCTGGTGGCGATGATCCCGCTCGGCATCGCGCTGGTCGATCGCGACGGCCGCTTCGCGCAGATGAACGACGCGTTCATGCGTTCCGCGGGCATCGACGCGGCCGCGCCGCCGCTCTACCCCGGCGACCTCGTGGTGCGCGAGGACAAGGGCGCGGTCGCCGACTGCGTGCGCCGGTTCGCGGGCGGCGCATCGCAGAAAAGCGATATCGCGGTGCGGCTCAAGGGGCGGCCCGAGGAGCCGGTGGTGCTCACCATCGCGGGCGCGCGCGGGCTGGGCGACGCGGCGGTCCTGCTCGCGCTCAAGGACAATGGCGAGGAGACGCGGCTCAAGCGCCAGGCGGAGCAGGCGACCAAGATGCAGGCGGTGGGCCAGCTCGCGGGCGGCGTCGCGCACGACTTCAACAACATCCTGACCGCGATCCTGGGCCATTGCGACCTGATGCTGATGCGCCATTCGCCCGGCGACAGCGACTATGACGACATCCAGCAGATCCGGACCAACTCGAACCGCGCGGCCGGGCTGACACGCCAGCTGCTCGCCTTTTCGCGCCAGCAGACGCTGCGCCCGCAGGTGCTGCAGCTGCCCGATGTCGTCTCGGAGGTGTCGAACCTGCTCAGGCGGCTGCTCGGCGAGACGGTGAAGCTCGAGATCCACCATGGCCGTGATCTTGGCGCGGTGCGCGCAGACCCGGGGCAGCTCGAACAGGTGGTGATGAACCTTGCGGTGAACGCGCGCGACGCGATGCTGGCCGCCAACCCGCACGAAGGCGGCGTGCTGACCATCCGCACGCTCGCGGTCACCCCCGCCGACATCCGCGCGCTCGGCACCGACATCATGCCGATCGGCGCCTATACCGCGCTGGAGGTCAGCGACACAGGCACGGGCATCCCGTCCGACATCCTGCCCAAAATCTGGGAGCCGTTCTTCACCACCAAGGAAGTCGGCAAGGGCACCGGGCTCGGGCTCTCGACCGTGTACGGCATCGTCAAACAGTCGGAAGGCTACATCTTCGCTGACTCGCG
>CAXSEO010000366.1:0-3739 GCA_964235525.1 uncultured Sphingomonas sp.
CTTGGCGTTCGGGTCGGGCTGGAAGTGCAGCTCCGGCTCCGGCTTGATGGCGGTAGTCGCCTGCAGATACTGCGCCAGCGTGACCATGTCGACCGGGGAGCCGTTCCAGGCCACGGTGCCCGCCGGGTCGATAGACACGGTGTTCTTGTCAGGCTGGATGTTCTGCGACGCATTGTTCTGCTGCGGCAGATCTACCTTCACCGCATGCGTCTGCGGCGGGATGGTGATGATGAACATGATGAGAAGCACGAGCATGACGTCGATCAGCGGCGTCGTGTTCATCTCCATCATCGGCTCGCCGTCGTCGCGGCCTGCGCTCATGGCCATGCAAACTACTCCTGGATACGCGTTGAAGGATCAGCCGCCATGCGGCGGCGGCTGCGAGATGAAGCCCACCTTGGCGAAGCCGGCCATCTGCATCGTGTAAATCGTCCCGCCAATGCACTTGTAGGGTGCGTTGACGTCGCCGCGAATGTGCGCCTCGGGCAGGTCGGTCGCGAGGTCGCCGCCGGTCGCCTTGATCCGGGCGACCTCCGACTTCCGCTTGTCGACCGCGCGCTTGAGCAGCTCGTCATGCGTCACCGCGGTCTGGTTCCAGTACACCGCGCAGCTGCCGTCAGGGTTGCTCGTCACCGAGAGCGAGACGTTCTCGGGCTTGGTCACCGTCGGGTCGAACACCACGTCGGGCAGCTTGAGCGGCACGGCCTGCACCGCGACCGTCACCGTCAGCAGGAAGATGATCAGCAACACCAGCATGACGTCCACCAACGGAGTCGTGTTGATGTCGGACATTGGGCGTTCTTCGCCGCCGCCACTGCCTACACTCATTGCCATCGCGAGCTATCCTAGCCTTGTGTCGAGCCGGAGCCGGGGTTCGCCGGCTCCGGAGTAGCGAATTACGGGCGGGTGACGCCGCCCGACTGACCGGCGGTGGTGGTCGGCTTGGCCGTGCCGACCGCCGGAGCGGGCTTGGCGGCCATTGCGATCGAGGGGCGCACCGCCCCGCCCGAGGCAAGGAAGCCGAGCACGTCGTTCGAGAACGCGCTGAGGTCCTCGCCGATCGCCTTGTTGCGGCGCTGGAGCCAGTTGTAGGCGAGCACGGCGGGGACCGCGACGACCAGGCCGAGCGCGGTCATGATCAGCGCCTCGCCGACCGGACCCGCGACCTTCTCGATCGACGCCTGACCCGACGAGCCGATCGCAATCAACGCGCGGTAGATACCGACCACGGTGCCGAACAGGCCGATGAACGGCGCGGTCGCGCCGACGGTGGCGAGGAAGGCGAGACCGCTACCGAGCTGCGAGTTGATCGCGGCTTCCGAGCGGGCGAGCGAGCCGTGGAGCCAGTCATGCGCCTCGATCGGGTCGGTCAGCCGGGTATGCTGATCCTGCGCGGCGAGGCCGTCGTCGACGAGCTGCTTGTAGGCCGAGTTCTTGTCGAGCTTGGCCGAGCCCTCGCGAAGATTGCCCGATTGCCAGAACGTCTGCCGCACGCGCTTGGTCTGCGACATGATCTTCTGTTGCTCGAACAGCTTGGTGAACATGATGTACAGCGACACGACCAGGAACAGCACCAGGATGGCGAACACGGTCTGCGAGATCAGCCCGCCCTGTTTGAGCGCGGGCCCGAGGCCGAAGTTACCGGCGGAGTCGGTGGCGGCGGCGGCGCCCGCCGAAAGAATGGTGGTGAGCATGAGGCAGAAATCCTTCTGGAGTCGATGACGTATGGACGGTGAAGACTTCCCGGGCGGGGACACCGCCCTGGGTGAGGCTTATTCCTTGGGTAGGACCCACTTGACCGGCAAGGTGTAAGTGGACGTGATCGGGCTACCGTTCTGATCCTGCGCCGGGGTGAACTTCACGCTGCGCTTGGCGATGCGGCAGGTCGCATCGTCAAGGTCCGAGTTGCCGCTCGAAGTCGTCACGGAGCATCCCGACACGCGGCCGTCGGTACCGACCGTCAAGGAGGCGACAACGCGGCCCTGTGCTTCGGCACGGATCGCCGCCGGCGGGTAGGCATCCGAGCCGAAATACTGGCCGGGGTTACCCTTTAGACCAGCGGACTTGTTAACGCGTGGCGGCGCGGGCGGAGGGGGCGGCGGCGGGGCCGGCGGCGCGGGCGGAGCCGGGGGCGCGGGGACATAGACCGGCGCGGTCGGCACCGACTGGATCACCGGCGCAACCGTCTGCGTCCGCACGATCGGCGGCGGAGTCACCACCGGCGGCGGCGTGAACTTCTGGTCGGGCGGCGGGGGCGGCGGGGGCACGTCGGGCGGCGGCGGCGGCGGCGGCGGCGCCACGTCGAACGTGTTGAGTTTCTCCGCGGCCTTTTTCACGAAACTCATCGCGAGGCCGGTGACGAAGGCATAGCCGGTGACGGCGATGATGATCGCGACGATCACGCCGGCCACCACCCTGCTCCCGGTTGCGCTGCGGTCAGCGTAAGCCATTCAGCGATCACACTCCCTAAGACTTTGCGTCCAAGACTTCGGTCCGTGGCGGCGGCGATGGCCGGATGCCGTGAGGCTTCCGCTCCAATCCCCGACCCTCCATGGCCGACGTCCAAACCCTATCGTCCCGTTAACACCGACGCAAACGCTTTCCGGCGCAATAATCGAACAACGCCCGGCGGATGCGATTCAATCTATGTCGGCAACCGCGATCAGGATAACGCGAGTCCCATGCCGCCGATCGCCCTGTCGCGGAGCCTCGCCACGCTCCTGCTCCTCGCCGCGCCCGCCGAGGCACAGCGCGCGGGGGACGCACCCGCCGCCCTGACACCCGCCCCCGCTTTGCCCTATGCCCGCTACGCCGACCTCGTCCTCGCCGCGCCGGTGATCGCCGATGTCCTCGTTCACAGCACGGCGCGGATCAAGGGCGCGGAGGCGGCGGCCGCTCCGGCGGGCGCGACGCGCTTCTACGTCACCGCCGATGTCCGCGCGCTGACTCGCGCAGCCAGCGCGCTGCCGCCGCGCGTCGGCTATCTGGTCGATCTGTTCCCCGGCCCCGACGGTCGCCTGCCCAAACTCCGCGACCTGCGCCTGCTGTTGTTCGCGCGCCCGGTGCTGGGCGGCGCTGACCAGCTCCAGCTCGTGTCGCCCGACGCGGCGGTCGACTGGACGCCCGATCGCGACGCGCTGGTCCGCCGGATCGCGCGCGACGCGGTCGCCGCTGACGCGCCGCCGCGCGTCACCGGCGTCGGCGCGGCGTTCCATGTCCCCGGCTCGCTGCCCGGTGAGGGCGAGACGCAGGTGTTCCTTCAGACCGCCGATTCGCGCCCGGTGTCGCTGTCGGTGTTGCGCCGCCCAGGCGAGCAGCCGCGCTGGGCGGTGGCGCTGGGCGAGATCGTCGATGAAGCGGCGGGTCCGCCCGCCCGCGACACGCTGCTATGGTATCGGCTCGCCTGTTTCCTGCCCGCGTCGCTGCCCGCGGCGAGCACCGCGTCGCTGGGCGAGGCGGACGAGCGCCAAGCGCGGGAGGATTACCGATTCGTGGTGGGGCAGTTGGGGGCGTGTGGGGAGCGGGCCAGGATCTAGCCCACCCGCAACACCTGCCCCGTCACCGCGACCGCGCCCGCCAGATAGCGCGCGGCCGCGTCCACCGACTCGGGCTCAGCCCCCTCCACCCCCTCCACCACCAGTGCGTTGATCCGCTGCCCCGGCGCGCGCTCCAGCGCGAGCGGCGCCAGCGCGGCCAGCATCGTCGCCTGGTCGATCGCGTCCAGCCCCGGCTCGATTAT
>CAXSEO010000367.1:0-3244 GCA_964235525.1 uncultured Sphingomonas sp.
TCGCGCGACCTCCCGACCCCAGCGCTCGACCGAATACCGACGGAGCGCACGCAGTTCTTCAACGGCGAGGGTAGACCAGGCGAGCTTCACGCCGCCGTCCGAACATCCTCCACCAAGGCGTCGATGTCGAACGAGTCATCCGCCCCGCTCGCCATCCCCTGCTCGCCAAGCAACACAAGCAAGTCGATAACCCGCGCATCCTCCTCCAGTCGCTGCAACCCGGCTCGACAGGCCTCCGACAAGGTTTCGAACCGGCCCTCGGCGACAAGCCGCAGGGCGATCTCCTCCGTCCGACCCAGACTCACGCTCGCCAGCCTTTCACCCGACGTCGACATCGACAGCTCTCCGCAGCGCTCGTACTGTAAATAGCGCCCCCAGCCCTTCCAGTCCATGACCATCACCCACTCCGACCTCGCCCTCTACATCCATTGGCCGTTCTGCGTGTCCAAATGCCCGTATTGCGACTTCAACAGCCATGTCCGCGCCGGCGTCGACCAATCACGGTGGCGGGAGGCGCTGCTCGCGGACCTCGCGCATGAGGCGGCTTTGCTGCCGCGGCATCGCGTCAGCTCGGTGTTCTTCGGCGGGGGCACGCCGTCGTTGATGCCGCCGGAGACGGTGGCGGCGCTACTCGACGCGGCGGCGGGGCATTGGCGGCTTGCGCCCGACGTGGAGATCACGCTGGAGGCGAACCCGTCCTCGGTGGAGGCGGCGCGGTTCGCCGATCTGGCGGCGGCGGGGGTCAACCGGGTCTCGCTTGGGCTGCAGGCGCTCGACGACCAAGCGCTGCGTTTTCTCGGGCGGGCGCATGACGTGGCAGAGGGCCTCGCCGCGCTCGACACCGCGCAGGGAGCGTTCGCGCGTGTGTCGTTCGACCTCATCACCGCGCGCGCCGGCCAGACCCAAGCCGCCTGGGAGGTCGAGCTCGCCCGCGCGCTGGCGTTCGGGACCGAACACCTGTCGCTGTACCAGCTCACCGTCGAGCCGGGCACGCGCTTTGCGACCGAAGCCGCGGCGGGGCGACTGACGCTCCCCGACGGCGACGCCGCGGCCGACCTGTTCGAGGCGACGCGCGCGATCACCGCCGCCGCGGGGCTGCCCGCCTATGAAACCAGCAACCACGCCCGCCCCGGCGCGGAGAGCCGCCATAATCTGACTTACTGGCGCTACGGCGACTACGTGGGGATCGGCCCGGGCGCGCACGGGCGGCGCGGCGGTCTTGCCACCGTGCGCCGAAGAAAGCCGGAGAACTGGCTCGCCGCCGTCGACTGCAACGGGCACGGTATCGAGAGCGAGGAGCCGCTCGCCCCGCGCACGCAGGCGACCGAGGCGCTGATGATGGGGTTGCGGCTGACCGAGGGCGTTGACCTGACCCGCATCGCCGCGCTGGCCGAAGGCGCGGACATGATCGACGCGCGCGCGCTCGACCGGTTGTCGGGGCACGGGCTGGTCGAGCGAACCGACCCCCGTCTGCGCGTCACCGACGCGGGCGCGCTGCTCCTCGACGCGATCCTCCGCGAGCTGGTGCTGACCGAACCAGCGACCGCGTGAGCGCTTAGCGCTCGTCGAACCCGGCGGGCGCGGGGCTGACCAGCACGCCGGTGCCGCCGCGGATCTCCTGCACCTCCAGCGCGCGCTCCGCGACGCCGTCGCGCCCGAACCGGAACGCGCCGTCGATCCCGGAGAACCCGCCCCGGTCGCGCAACCGTGCCTCGGGGAAGCGCGACCCCACCGGCCAGTCACGCGCGATCCGCACCGTCAGCAGCACCGCGTCATAGCCGAGGCTCGACAACCGGTACGGCGCGCTCGCGAACCGCGCACGGTATCTGGCGGCGTATTGCCGGTAGAGCGCGTTGGACACGCTCGCGAACCAGGCACCCTGCAGCTGCGGCCGCGCGACCACGCCCGGCTCGGAGTTCCACAGCTCGGTGCCGAGCAGGTGCGCCGCCGGGCTCGCGCGCTTGAGCGGCACCGCCGCCGCCGCCGCGGTCGCGCCGCTGTCCGCGACCAGCACCGCGTCGAACGGCGCCGCGCGGTCGAGCTTGGCCGCCGCCGTTACCACACCGCCGTTGGCGCGGTCGAACGTCTCCAGCGCGACCACCTTGCCGCCCCCCTCCTCGACCGCGTGGAGAAAGGCGGTCGACACCGGCTGGCCATAGCGGCCGATCGGCATCAGCCCGCCGAACGCGGTCGCGCCATGCGCCTTCGCATAGCCGACCACCCGCGCCACCGACTGCGCGGGGGAATAGCCGAGCAGGTACGACCCCTGCCCTGCCACGCTCGCATCGTTGGAGAAGCTCACCACCGGCACGCCGCCGCCGCGCGCGATCGGCAGCACGCGGCGCACGTCCTCAGCCAGCAGCGGCCCCAAGATCAGCTGCGCTCCGTCCGCCAGCGCGCGCTGCGCCGCCGCCGCCGCTCCCTGCCCGGTGTCATAGGTGGTGATCCGCACCTTCTCGCTCCTGGTGTCGAGCAGCGCGAGCTGGGTGGCGTTGGCGATGCTCTGCCCGACTCCCGCGTTCGGGCCGGTCAGCGGCACCAGCAACGCCACCCGGTCGCGCTCGCTGTCCTGGAGCAGCCCGTCGTCGACTCCCGTCGTCGGGCGCGGCGGTGGCGCGGGCGGCGGCGGCGGCGGCGCGGGCGGAGCCTCCACAGGCGCGCGCGGCACCACCGTGTTGCACGCCGCCGCGAGCAGCGCGGTGGCGAGCGTCGCCCAGCGCCGCGCCGATCTCGCCCGTTGCGGACCGGACGCCGCTTCTGCCATGTCGCTCATTGGTGGACCCTCTCTCGCCCGGCCTTTACATCGTCGCGACCCCGATCGGCAATCTCGGCGATCTGTCGCCGCGCGCCGCCGACATACTCGCGCGCGCGGACCTGCTGGCGGTGGAGGATACGCGCGTCACTGCCGGGCTGCTCCGCCACCTCGGCGTCAAGCGCCCGATGACGCCGTACCACGACCACAATGCCGACGCGGTCCGCCCCGGGCTGGTCGCGCGGCTGGGCGCGGAGGCGATCGCGCTGGTGTCGGATGCGGGCACGCCGCTGATTTCCGACCCCGGCTTCAAGCTGGTGCGCGCGGCGCGAGAGGCCGGACATGCGGTTGTCACCATCCCGGGCCCGTGCGCGGCGGTGGCGGCGCTGACGCTGGCGGGGCTGCCGACCGATCGCTTCCTGTTCCTCGGCTTCTTGCCCGCGAAGGAAAACGCGCGCGCCGACGCGATCGCGGAGGTAGCGGGCGTACGCG
>CAXSEO010000367.1:3254-3738 GCA_964235525.1 uncultured Sphingomonas sp.
TAGCCGCCTGCCTCGCCGCGCTCGCCGCCGGGCTGGGTGACCGGGAGGCGGCGGTGGCGCGCGAGATCACCAAGCGGTTCGAGGAGGCGGTGCCGGGGACGCTGTCAGCGCTCGCGGCGCGCTACGCCGACGCGCCGCCGAAGGGCGAGATTGTGATCGTCGTCGCCCCGCCCGGCGAGCCAGCCCCTGCGTCGGCCGATGACGCCGACGAGGCGCTGGCGGAGGCGTTGAGCCGCCTCCCCGCCTCGCAAGCGGCGGGCGAGGTGGCCAAGCGGCTCGGGCTCGACCGCAAGGCGCTTTACGCGCGGGCGCTGGCGATGAAGGCGTGACCGCGCCAAAACGGCAAGCAGCCGAGTCGGAGGGCCGTCGCGGCGAGAGCTACGCGGCGGCGTGGCTCGAACGCCGCGGCTGGACGGTGCTCGCGCAGCGCGTCCGCACCAAGGCGGGCGAGGTCGACCTCGTCGTGCGCCGCCCCGGGCTGGTC
>CAXSEO010000368.1:0-3723 GCA_964235525.1 uncultured Sphingomonas sp.
ACCGCGTTCCACGTCGTCGCGTCGTCGGGCCAGCCGTGGATCAACAGCACCGGCGTGCCATTACGGGGCCCACCGTCCTCATAGACGATCGTCAGCGCATCGGTGGTCAACGTCGCCATCTCAGGATCGTGCCTCTATCCTGGTGCAGCAAAAGGCGACCGGCTTCACGCCGCCGCCCAGGCTGGTCTTGGTCGTGAACGAGGCGGCGTTGGCCAGCGTCGAGGCGGCGGCGTGCTCCGCGTCCGGGCTGTCCACCGGCAGCAGGTATTCCTCAATCGTGCTGTTGTCGGTCGGGTCGAAGACGCGAACGGTGCAGTTGAACGGCTTCAGGGTCATCGGGGTCTCCTCGGGTGAGCACGGTGACGAGGTGTCGCACGCGGTCAGGCTAGCCCGACGGTTCAGCGCGACGCTTGCTCCAGCGCGAGCGCGTCCTGCATCGGGCAACCGTTGAACCGGGCGCGGAACTCGGCCGAGCGCTCATAGGCCTGGCGTCGCGCGCGATTGACCGAGCCGAGCGGCTGGTGCGCGGCGAGCCCATGCCACGGGCTGAAATACGTCTGCTCGTCCGCAAGCCCGGCGAGGTCGGTGCCGAGCGACATCTGCGGCGGCGCGGTGATCCGGCCGACGGTGCGGTACGCGCTCGCCTTTTCGTCCCACTGTTTCGACGCGTCCTCGACCGGCATGGTGTCGAGATCGGTGCACAGCTGGACCCGCAGCTCCCACATACCGCCCTGCTCGATCATCGTGTCGCGCACCACCTCGCGCAGCGCGTCGGGGCGGTCGCTGGTGTTCACGCGGTCGCCGGTGAGCTCGGTCAGGTTGGGCGACACGGGGACGAGCGCATATTTGGCGACATAGTCGCCGTGCCGGAATGCGGATTGGCTGTAGTAGCTGTCACCGAGCGGATGCGTGATCGGCGTCCCGCCCATCGTCGAGAGCATCGCGCTCTTGCCTCCGACCGCCTCCAGCGTGGTCTCCATTCCGCGCAGGGCGGCGGACAGCAGCTTCTTGGCCCATTCCGCCTTGTCGGTGGTTGCGGCTAACTGCTTCAGGCTGCCGAGGAACGCCTTGGAATCCGGCGCGGCGAAGGCGGGCGCATTAACCAAGACGAAGTTTTGCGTGCGCTCATTCGCAGAGTCTGGGAGCCGCTCGCCCGGCACATCCAGCACCTTCAGCGCCATCCCGCGCGGGGCGGAGATCGCGTCATCGAGGATGTCGCCCGGAATGGTCGAAAGCCGCATCACGACCCTGTAGCTCCCGGCCTGCGCGAACAGGCCCTGTGCCAGCTCGCGCGGCAGGTTCGGCACCACCGTCAGTTCGCCCTCGAAGATACCGTGCGCCTTGGCGTGGACCGCGCGCACCGCGTGGCCGTAATCCTTCGAGGTGGTTTCCTCGATGGAGCGCATCGTGTCCATCAGGTCCCGGTGGACCTGTTCCTCATTCTCGATCGGCTTCTCGACGGAGGGGCTGTAGCGGACGGGGGTGTCGGTCATTGGATGCTCCAGAGCTTGTTGAATTGAGGTGCAGGGAACGGGCCGGCCCCGACAACAGGACCGGCTCCGGCGTTGTTCAACGTGGAGGTGTGCGCATCGGACCCGACGCGAACGCGGCCTTGAGGCGGGCGACCGCGTACATGTCCGCGTCCATCGCGCCGTGGACCACCTGGCCCATGCCGAACATCTCGTGCGTCACGCCCGCAAAGGTGCGCTGCTCTACCCGGTCGCCCGCGCTGCGCATCGCTTGCGCCAACGTCTCGCCGGCCGAGCGCAAGGGATCGATCTGCGCGTTGACGATCGTTGTCGGGGGAAGGCCGTGCAGGTCGGCGCGGACCAGGTTGATGCGCGGGTCTTGCTGGTCCGCCGGCGTGGTCGAGTAGTAATAGCCGAACCACTTCAGCATCGCCGTGTCGAGCGGCTTGGCATAGGCCGAATCGCGCTTCGACGGCAGGTTCATGTCCGAGTTGGCGATCGGATAGACCGCCAGCACATGCACCGGTGCCTGTAGCCCGTTGTTGCGCGCATATATCGCGGTCGCGACCGCTAGATTGCCGCCTGCACTCTCACCCGCCACGGCGATCTTGCGGGAGTCGCCGCCCATGCTCGCCACGTTGGCCAGCACGAAGCGGTAGGCCGCCGCCGCGTCTTCGTGCTGGGCAGGGAACTTGAACTCAGGCGCGCGGCGGTACTCGACCGAGACCACCACCGCGTTAAGCTGCTTCGACAGAAAGCGCGGGGTCGCGTCATACGTGTCCACGTCCGCGATCACCCAGCCGCCGCCATGATAATACACGACCACCGGCATCGGCTTGCCCGGGCTTGCGGCCGCCGGCTTGTAGATGCGCACGAACTGCCTGGGATCGCTCCCATAGGGCAAGTCCTGCGTCGTCACCGACGAATCGGGCGCGGTCGACATGCCCTTGGCGGCCATCACCGCCTTGGCTGCATCAGCCGCAGACGGGTTCACCCGAGCCTGGGCGGGCGTCAGCGTCTCGACGGGCTTGGAGCCGAGCGCGGAGAGTTGATCGAGCACCGCCTGCATATCGGGCGCCGGCTTGGCGGGCCGGGTCGCGACAGCGGGCGGCGGGGGCGGCGGCACGGCGTCGGCCGAGCGCGGCGACTGTGCCGGAATGGCCGCCGCAGTCGCGAGCGCGGTGGCACCCAGCGCGCGCGCGATCACCCTTGCCGCGTTTGGAAGTCTCACGTCGTTCTCCCGTCGATTGTTAACCGAAGCAAACATCGGCGTCGCGATCAGGTTTCTGTACGCTGCCGGGCAAAGCCGCTATTCAGGCCAGGCCGATCGCGTTCTTGGACTCGCGTGGCCCGGGAGAAAGCGCCGTCATGGTTGATATCCACTCTCCTTTTGGCGATGCGGGTCCGGTCGAAATCCTCCGCCGTCCGACTGACGGACGACCAGCCGGGACAGACCAGTCGTCGGTCGGCAACCGGCTGCTGCAACTGCTCGATCCGCGCGACTTCGCGCTTCTGCGGCCGCACCTCGAGCGTGTTCCGCTTGGAGTCGGCACCGAGCTGGCGCGCGCCGGGGAGCCGATCGGGACGGTCTGTTTCCTGGAATGCGCCGTGGCCGGCTTCCTCGACGTGGTCGACAGCGAGCGGCGCTTGACGGTCGGGCTGGTCGGTCGCGAAGGCTGCGTAGGGTGGCCGCTTCTGCTCGGGTACGACCGCTGGCCCTACGACGTCTCCGTGCGCGCCGAGAACGGGACCGCGCTGCGCATCGCGGCCCCGCGGTTCACGGCCGCGATCGAAGCCAGCGCCGGGCTACGCACGCTCATGCTGCGGTTCGCGGGCACGTTCACCGCGCAGATGGGACGGACCATCGTCTCCAACCTGATCCACTCGGTCGAGCAGCGCGCGGCGCGCTGGATCCTGCTCTATCAGGATCGGGTACGCGCCGCGGAGATCATGATGACCCACGAGGAACTGAGCTTCATGCTGGGCGTGCGCCGGTCAAGCGTCACCGACGCGCTGCACGCCCTCGAGGGCGGCGGCCTGATCCGGAACCTGCGCGGGCGCGTGATCGTGCGCGACCGGCCGCGGCTCGAAGCATTGGCGGCGGAGACCTACGGCTTCGCCGAAGCCGAGTATGGCAGACTGATCGGGTCGCTAAGCGGGTGAGCGCTGGACGCGCGCATGTCTCGGCCCGTCCGGTGCTTCAGCCCGGCGAGCGGAACGATGATGCGCCCGCGCTCTCGACCCGGCGGGCTGC
>CAXSEO010000369.1:0-3722 GCA_964235525.1 uncultured Sphingomonas sp.
GCCCCGCTGGTGTTCGTCGGCTATGGCGTCCACGCGCCCGAGCGAAGCTGGGACGACTTCAAGGGCGTCGACCTCCGCGGCAAGGTTGCGGTGTTCCTGGTCAACGATCCCGATTTCGAGGCGGGGCCAAGCGAACCGGTGGCGGGCAAGTTCGGCGGGCGGCGGATGACCTATTACGGCCGCTGGACCTACAAGTACGAGGAAGCCGCGCGGCGGGGCGCGGTCGCGGCGCTGATCGTCCACGACACGCCCGGCGCGGGCTATCCGTGGAGCACCGTCACCGCGCCCAAGGGCGAGAATTACGACATCGCGGGCGCGAGCGGGCGCGTGCCGCTCCAGGGCTGGATCGAGGGCGGCGCGGCGGCGGCGATGTTTCGGAGTGCGGGGCTCGACCTCGCCGCGCTGCGCGTCGCCGCCCGGCGTGCGGACTTCCGGCCGGTGCCGCTCGCGGGCCTCACCTTTTCCGCCGACCTGCCCGTCACGCATACACCGGTGGCGAGCCACAATGTGCTCGCCAAGCTCCCCGGCCGCACTCGCCCGGACGAGGTCGTCATGTACGGCGCGCACTGGGACGCGTACGGTAAGGGCGCTAACGGGGTGATCAGGCCCGGCGCGAACGACGACGGGCTCGGCGTCGCCGGGCTGCTCGAGATCGCGCAGGCGTTCAAGGCTGGACCACAGCCGGACCGCACGGTCGCGTTCAGCTTCTGGACCGCTGAGGAGCGCGGGCTGTTAGGTTCGGAGGCCTATGCGAGCGCGCCGGTGATCCCGGCGAACAAGACCGTCGCGAACATCACGCTCGATATCCTGCAGGCGGGCGGCGCATCGCGCGACGTGCTGCTGGTCGGCGACGGGCAGAACGAGCTGGAGGCTGGGTTGCGGCGCGCGGCGGCGGCGCAGGGGCGGACGGTGACCCCCGAGACGCTGCCCGAGCGCGGGCTGTTCTACCGCGCGGACCATTTCTCCTTTGCGAAGCGGGGCGTACCGACCTTGCTGTTCATGGCGATCAGCGGCGCACCCGATCTCGTCGCGGGCGGTCGTCCGGCGGGGGAGGCGTGGCTGCAGGGCTATATGGCCTGCTACCACCAAGCCTGTGATGCGTGGTCGCCGACCTGGGACCTCACCGGCGCGGCGCGGGACGTGGACCTCGCCTATGCGGTCGGGCGCGAGCTGGCGTTCTCGGACGCATGGCCAAAGTGGAGCGCCGGCTCGGAGTTCAGGGCGGCGCGTGAGGCGAGCCTAGCGCGCTAGACTTCCCTCGCCGCAGAAGGAGAGAAGCTGCGTTCCGCAGCGACGGAACACCCCTGCCCCTCAACGCTTAAGTGACCCGATGAACAACACACCTCTTCCCGCATGAGCGATCGTCACCCGCTTACCCTCTGGATCGTCCGGCACGGCGAGAGCGCGGGCAATGTCGCGCGGGATCAGGCGATGGCGAGCGGGGCGGAGCGGATTGCGCTCACCGTTCGCGACGTCGACGTGCCGCTGTCTCCGCGCGGCGAGGATCAGGCGCGCGCGCTCGGTCGCTGGTTCGCGCGCGGGCAGGCGGACGGGCGACCCGAGGTGATGCTCGCCTCCCCCTACGTCCGCGCGCAGGAAACCGCGCGATTGTTCCGCGACGCGGGCGGCGCGCCCGGGTGCGAGCCGGTATGCGTCGACGAGCGACTGCGCGAGAAGGAGTTCGGCATCTTCGACGGGCTGACCACGGCGGGGGTGATGGCTCGCTATCCCGACCAGGCGGAACTCCGAAGGCTGCTCGGCAAATTCTATCACCGCCCGCCCGGCGGCGAGAGCTGGTGCGACGTCGTGTTTCGCCTCCGGGCGCTGCTCGACTGGGTGACGCTCCACCATGCGGGCAAGCGGGTGATGATCGTCGCGCATCAGGTCGTGGTGCTGTGCCTGCGCTATGTGATCGAGCGGCTGACCGAGGAGGAGGTGCTGGCGATCGATCATTTGGGCGATGTCGCGAACTGCTCCGTCACCGAATACCGGTTCGACCCTGCGAAGGGTCCGCAGGGCGGGCTGGCGCTGGTGCGGTACAACCAGACCGCGCCGGTCGACCAGGACGCGACCGCACAGGGGACGACCGAACCCGACCAGAGCCTGGGCGCGCGCGGATGACCGACCCCACCCCGCTCGACAGCGCGTGGATCGCCGCGCACCCCGCCCCTGTCCATGCGAGCGGAACCACCAAGAACAGCCGCGGCCGCGTGCTCGCGATCGGCGGCGCGCGGTCGGTGCCCGGCGCGCTGCGGCTGGTCGGCGAGGCGGCGTTGCGCGCCGGGTGCGGCAAGCTGCAGCTGGCGACGATCGCGTCGGGGGCGATGACGCTGGGGATGTTGATTCCCGAAGCGGCGGTGATCCCGCTGCCCGAGGACGATGACGGCGAGATCGGCTGGGACGCGAAACTGCTGGAAAAGGCGGTGGCCGACTGCGACGCGCTGGTGCTCGGGCCGGGCGTGTCGACCAAGGGCGTCGCCGAAAAGCTGGTGCGTGCGTTGGTCGCGCAAGCGCCGGAAAAGGCCGCTATCGTGCTCGATGCGCAGGCGGTGGCGTGCGCGGGCGCGCTGACCGAGGTGGTGGCCCCGTTCCACGGACGGTTGGTGCTCACCCCGCATGAAGGCGAGATGGCGTCGCTGACGGGCAAGGACATGGCCGAGATCAAGGCAGAACCCGCGCGCGTCGCCTGCGAGGTCGCTCGCCGTTATGGCGCGGTAGTAGCGCTCAAGGGGTCGCAAACGCATATCGCCTCGCCCGACGGCGAGGTGCTGCATTTCCCCGGCGGCGGCACCGGGCTGGCGACGGGCGGATCGGGCGACGTGCTCGCGGGTGCGATCGCCGGGCTGTTGTCACGCGGCGCGACGCCGCTGGAAGCGACCGGCTGGGGCGTATGGCTCCACGGCCAGGCGGGGCGGCGGATGGCGGCGCGCCACGGCCCGATCGGCTTCCTGGCGCGCGAACTCCCGGCGGAGTTCCCACTGCTGCTGCCGCAATAGGGCTAACGCGGCGCGCTCAGGACGCGATCAACGCGAGCGTTTCCGCGTCTATGCGGCGCAGCATCGCCTTGAGGTTCGCGACTTCGGCAGGGGTGAAGGCGGCGAAGATGCGTGCCTCCAGCGCCAGCGCTTCGGGCGCGACCGCCTGATGAAGGGAGCGTCCGGCGTCGGTCAGCATCAGCAGGTGCGAGCGCTTGTCCTCCGCGCTCGCCTCGCGCACCAGCAGCCCGCGCGCGACCAGCGCGGCGGCGGCGCGGCTGACCGTCACCTTGTCCATCCGCGTCCGGCGGCGCACCTCCAGCTGCGTCACCCCGCCCGTCTCCGCGACCACCGCGATCAGCCGCCACTCGGGGATGGAGAGCCCGAACAGCGCCTCGTACGCGCGTGCGATGGTGTCGCTCACCAGGTTGGAGGTGAACGACAGACGGTACGGGATGAACTCGTCGAGCACGAGGGAACGCGCGGTCATCCCTTGCGTCCTAGCGATTGACACTCCGCGGGCAACCGCGCAAATCGGTTGCAATGGAAACCAGTCAGGACGTGCGCGCGATGGAGCATATGGACGTCAACCCGCTCGGGCTCGACGGATTCGAGTTCGCCGAGTTCACCTCGCCCGAACCCGCAGCGATGGCGCACCAGTTCGAGGCGCTGGGCTTCGTCGCCGCCTCGACGCACCCCACCAAAGACGTGGTTCGCTACAAGCAAGGGCGCATCAACCTGCTGCTC
>CAXSEO010000370.1:0-3713 GCA_964235525.1 uncultured Sphingomonas sp.
GGCGGCGCTCGCGAGGAGCAGCGCGGCGAAGGTGATGCGACGGGTCATCCGTCGCAGGTAAGACCATCGCGCCCGCGACGCCAGCGCGCGCTTGCCTGAACCGCGCGCCTCGGCTATGTGCGCCTTCGTTCTCATACATCGTCGTTGGTGTTGAGGTCGGAACCGCCTGGTTCCGGCGCCGCACCGGCATGTGAAGGACCCGAGGATTTGGCGGACATCGCCGTGCTGACCCGGCTGATTGAGCCCGAGGCGACCGCGCTCGGCTTCGCGCTGGTGCGCGTGCGGCTGTTCGGCGGCGCGGGGGACCGGACGTTGCAGGTGATGGCCGAGCGCCCCGACACGCGCCAGCTGACGATCGACGACTGCGCCGAGCTGTCGCGCCGCGTGTCCGACCGGCTCGACGAGGCGGACCCGATCGACGAGGAATACCGGCTGGAGGTGAGCTCCCCCGGCATCGACCGGCCGCTGACCCGGGTGCAGGACTTCGCCGACTGGCAGGGGCACGAGGCGCGCGTCACGCTCGCCGAGCCGATGGACGGGCGCAAGCAGTTCAAGGGCGTGCTCGCCGGGGTCGACCCGGAGGGCGTGGTGGCGATCGACCTGGGGCAGGACGCGCACGCCTATCTGCCGTTCGACCGCATCGCCGACGCCAAGCTGGTGCTGACCGACCGACTGATCGCCGCCACCGCGCCGCTCAACGCGGCGGGGGTCGAGGATTTCGAGGATGATGCGTCCGAGGACGCGCAAGCAGAGGAACTGAACTGATGGCTGCCACCGCCTCCACCGCCCGGGCCTCCACCGCCCCTGCCTCCACCGGCATGGCCACCGCCAACCGCGCCGAGCTGATCGCGATCGCCAATTCGGTCGCGACCGAGAAGATGATCGACCGCGCGATCGTGATCGAGGCGATGGAGGACGCGATCCAGCGCGCCGCCAAGAACCGCTACGGCGCGGAGAACGATATCCGCGCCAAGCTTGATCCGACCACCGGCGATCTCCGCCTCTGGCGGGTCGTCGAGGTGGTCGAGGCGGTCGACAACTACTTCACCCAGGTCGACACCGCGCAGGCACAGAAGCTGCAAGCAGGCGCGACCGTCGGCGATTACATCGTCGATCCGCTGCCCCCGATCGAGTTCGGGCGCATCCAGGCGCAGGCGAGCAAGCAGATCATCTTCCAGAAGGTCCGCGACGCAGAGCGCGAGCGCCAGTACGGTGAGTTCAAGGACCGCGTCGGCGAGATCATCACCGGCGTCGTCAAGCGGGTCGAGTTCGGCCACATCGTCGTCGACCTCGGCCGCGCGGAGGGCGTGATCCGCCGCGACGCGCAGATCCCGCGCGAGGTGGTGCGCGTCAACGACCGCATCCGCTCGCTGATCCTGAAGGTCGTGCGCGAGAACCGGGGCCCGCAGATCTTTCTCAGCCGCGCGCATCCCGACTTCATGAAGAAGCTGTTCGCGCAGGAAGTGCCCGAAATCTATGACGGTATCATCACCATCATGGCCGCCGCGCGCGACCCGGGCAGCCGCGCGAAGATCGGCGTGATCAGCCGCGACTCGTCGATCGACCCGGTCGGTGCGTGCGTCGGCATGAAGGGCAGCCGCGTCCAGGCGGTGGTGCAGGAGATGCAGGGCGAGAAGATCGACATCATCCCTTGGTCGCCCGACACCGCCACCTTCGTCGTCAACGCGCTCCAGCCCGCCTCGGTCAGCCGCGTCGTGATCGACGAGGAGGAGGACCGGATCGAGGTGGTGGTGCCCGACGACCAGCTGTCCCTCGCGATCGGGCGGCGCGGGCAGAACGTCCGGCTCGCCAGCCAGCTGACCGGCAAGGCGATCGACATCCTGACCGAGCAGGACGCGAGCGAGAAGCGTCAGCGCGAGTTCACCACCAACACCGAGCTGTTCCAGAACGAGCTCGACGTCGACGAGACTCTGTCGCAGCTGCTGGTGGCGGAAGGCTTCTCCAGCCTGGAAGAGGTCGCCTATGTCGAACTCGACGAGCTGGCCGCGATCGAGGGCTTCGATGACGATCTGGCGGGCGAGTTGCAGGAGCGCGCGCAGGAAGCGCTGGAGCGGCGCGAACAGGCCAACCGCGAGGAGCGCACCGCGCTGGGCGTCTCCGACGAGCTGGCGGGGATGCCGTATCTGACCGAGGCGATGCTGGTGACGCTGGGCAAGGCCGGGATCAGGACGCTCGACGACCTCGCCGACCTCGCCACCGACGAGCTGGTGGAGAAGAAGCGCGTCGAGCCGCGGCGCCGCAACGAGGACGCGCCCAAGCGGCCCGAGCCCAAGGGCGGCGTGCTCGGGATGTACGGGTTGAGCGACGAGCAGGGCAACGAGATCATCATGGCCGCTCGGGCGCACTGGTTCGAGGACGAGCCCGCGGAGACGGGCGTAGAGCCGGAAGCGACCGGGGCCGGGGAGGACGCGGATGCGGCCCCGGCGCAATGAGGTCCTGACGGCTTCATCGGACGACGCGGCGGCGGACGGGGGCGACCCCGTCCGCTCCTGCATCCTCACCCGCGAGCGGGACTCGCGCGGTGCATTGATCCGGCTTGCGCTCGCGCCGGACGGGCGGGTGTTGCCCGATGTGCGCGCCAAGGCGCCGGGGCGCGGTGCGTGGATCGGGGTGACCCGCGCCGAGCTGGAGGTGGCGCTCGCCAAGGGCAAGCTGCGCGGGGCGCTCGCGCGCGCGTTCAAGACGGGGGAGTTCACGCTTGCCCCCGAGTTGCCGGAGCAGATCGCGGACGCGCTGCGCCGCGCGACGCTCGACCGGCTGGGCCTGGAGGCCAAGAGCGGCACCCTGCTGACCGGCACCGACCGGATCGCGGACGCGGCGCGCGCGGGCAAGCTCCACGCGCTGTACCACGCCGCCGACGCGGGCGAGGACGGGATGCGGCGGCTGGCGCAGGCGTGGCGCGTCGGCTCGGGGCGCGAGGGCGAGGACCTCAGGGGCTTGGCGCTGCCGGTGGCGCGTCCCATATTGTCGTTGGCCTTGGGGCGCGAGAATGTGGTACATCTCGCCCTGACGGACCGACTGGCGGCGAAGCGGGTGGGCGACATGCTCGACCGCTGGCTGCACTTCATCGGACCCATCCAGCCTCCCGCGCCTTGCGAAACGGCCTCGCAAGGGGCAACGACGCCAGAGCTTTCCGGCCCGGTCAGGGCCGTGAACGATAAGGAATACGAGTGAGCGAGACCGACAACGACAAGCCGAAACTTGGCATGCGCGCGCCGCTGGGGCTGCGCCGCACGGTCGAGACCGGCAAGGTGAAGCAGAGCTTCAGCCACGGCCGCTCGAACACGGTGATCGTGGAGACCAAGAAGGCGCGCACCTTCCGCCGTCCGGGCGAGGCCGGCCCCGCCGACGCGCCCGTCGCCGAGCCGGTGGTGGCGCCGCCGGTCGTCGAGGCGCGCGCGCCGCAGCCCGCCGCGCGCGCCGCGCCGTCGAACGAGACCGCGCAGGAGCGGCAGGCGCGTTTGCTCCGTCAAGCCGAAGAAGACCGCATGACGACGCAGGATGCGCGCCGCCGCGAGGACATGGCTCGCGCCGCCGATGACGAGCGTCGCCGCGCCGACGAGCGCGCCCGCGCCGAGGAAGAGGCGCGCGCCGCTGCCCCCGCCGCGCCCGGCCCCGAGCCGGAGGTGGCGCGTGCCGTCGAGCAGGCCGCCGCGCCCGCTCCGGTCGAGCCGCCTACGGCCGTGGAGGTG
>CAXSEO010000371.1:0-3709 GCA_964235525.1 uncultured Sphingomonas sp.
GCACATCGCGTTGTAGATCGCGGTCCGCTCGGCGGGCGCGTAGTCGGGCAGCGTCCCGTCCCAAAGATTGCGCCCGTCGGCGAGCGCCATGACGTAGAACATCGAGCCGACCACACCGTCGTCGGTGCACAGCCCATAAGGTCGCGCGACCGGAAAGCCGGTCGGGTACAGACCGGCGATCAGCCGGTACTCGCGGTCGACCGCGTGCGCGCTCGGCAGCAGGGGGCCGAACGGCTTGCGGCGCAGCACGTACGCCCCGGACGGGCTGTCGATGCGGTAAGTCGGGTTCGACTGCCCGCCGGCGAACTTGCGATAGCTGAGCGGCCCCGCGAACCCGTCGACGTTGGCCAGCATCCACGCGGTCAGCTGCCCCTCGTCGAGCCGGTCGCGCTCCGGCACGTCGATAAGCTCCGCGCTCATCCGAACACGATCACGCTGCGGGTGGTGTCCCCCTGCCGAAGCTCGGCGAAGGCGTCGTTGATCCGCTCGAGCGGCATCCGGTCGGCGATGATCGTGTCGAGATCAAGCAGCCCGCGCTGGTAAAAGTCAACCAGCCGCGGGATGTCGACCGGAAAGTGGTTGCGCCCCATCAGCGCGCCTTGCAGCTTCTTGTCCGCGAGCAGGTCGAGCGCGCTCAGCCCCACCTTTTCGCCCAGCGGCATCATGCCGAGCACCGTGGCGGTGCCGCCGCGTCGAAGCACCTTGACCGCCGTCGCGGCGGACTGCGCGCGCCCGACCGCCTCGATCGCATGGTGGACGCCGCCGCGGCTGATCTCGACCACCTCGTCGGCCGCCGTGTCGCTCGCCGCGTCGACGACGTGCGTCGCGCCGAGCTTCGTCGCCAGCGCGCGTTTCTCCGGCACGGGGTCGACCGCGATGACGCGCCCCGCGCCCGCGATCCGCGCTGCGTTGACCGCCGCTAACCCGACCCCGCCGCAGCCGACCACGCACACCGTCTCGCCCGGCACCACCGCTGCCGCGTTGAAGATCGCCCCCGCCCCCGTCGTCACCGCGCAGCCGAGCAGGCACGCGCGGTCGAGCGGCATCTCGCGGTCGATCGCGACGCAGGCATGCTCATGGATCAGCATCTGCTCGGCATAGGCGGACAAGTTAAGCATCTGCACGACCGGCTTGTCGCCGAGCATCAGCCGTGGCGGCGCGCCCCTGGGCCGGCGCACGGCGGAGCTGATGCATAGCGACATCCGGCCCGTGACGCAGAACTCGCAATGCCCGCAGAACGCGGACAGGCAGGTGACAACGTGGTCGCCGACCTTCACCGTCGACACCTCGTCGCCAACCGCCTCTACCACCCCCGCCGCCTCGTGCCCCGGGATCGTCGGCATCGCGTGCGGGTACGCCCCGTCGACGAAGTGGAGGTCCGACCGGCACACCCCCACCGCCGCCGTGCGGATCAGCACCTCGTGCGCGGCGGGCTTGGCGACGGTCACGTCCCCGATGGAGAGCGGCGTCTTCGCCTCAAACAGAATGGCAGCTTTCACCCTAACTCCCTCTCCCCGGTCGTCCGCCTTCCCGCCCTCACCCCGACCCTCTCCCGCAAGCGGGAGCGGGAGTTCACCTTCCTGGCCCTCTCCCGCTTGCGGGAGAGGGAGGGAGCGCCGGAGGCGCGGAAGGGTGAGGGCCCTTCCCTACCGTCGCACCATTTCCTTTGCCCGCACCGCGTCGGGCAGCTCGGCATATTTCCCGAACTCGTTGCGCGCGATCGCACGGTTGTGGACCTCGTCCGGCCCGTCCGCGAAGCGCAACGTGCGGATGCCCGCCCATTGCCCCGCCAGATCGAAGTCGCCCGACACGCCGCCGCCGCCATGCGCCTGAATCGCGTCGTCGAGAATCTGCAACGCCATCGTCGGCGCGGCGACCTTGACCATCGCGATCTCCAGCTGCGCGGCCTTGTTGCCCGCCTTGTCCATCATGTCCGCCGCCTTGAGGCATAACAGCCGTGTCATCTCGATGTCGATCCGCGCCTTGGCGACGCGCTGTTCCCAGACCGAGTGGTCGGCGATGCGCTTGCCGAACGCGACGCGGGTGAGGAGGCGCTTGGCCATCGCCTCGATCGCGGTCTCCGCCGTGCCGATCGTCCGCATGCAATGGTGGATGCGCCCCGGCCCGAGCCGCCCCTGCGCGATCTCGAACCCGCGCCCTTCGCCGAGCAGGACGTTCTCGGCGGGCACGCGCACGTCCTCCAGCAGCACCTGCCCATGCCCGTGCGGGGCGTGGTCATAGCCGTACACCGACAGCATCCGCTCGATGGTGACCCCCGGCGCGTCCATCTCGAGGATCATCATCGACTGCTGCTGGTGACGCGAGCCCTCGAAGCTGGTCTTGCCCATCAGGATCGCAACCCTGCAGCGCGGATCGCCGACGCCAGAGGACCACCATTTGCGACCGTTGACGATATAATAGTCGCCGTCGCGGATCATGGAGGTCTGGATGTTGGTCGCGTCCGACGAGGCGACGTCGGGCTCGGTCATCAGAAAGGCCGACCGCACCTCGCCGTTCATCAGCGGCCGCAGCCACCGCTCTTTCTGTTCCAGCGTACCATAGCGGAGGAACACCTCCATGTTGCCGGTGTCGGGCGCGGAGCAGTTAAAGCACTCGCTCGCCCAGCCGATGCGGCCCATCTCCTCGGCGCAGAGCGCGTATTCAAGATTGGTGAGCTGTTCGCCCTCGAACTCGAACTCGTCATCGACGTGCGCGCGGCCGGAGCGCGGCGGCATGAAGAAGTTCCACAACCCCGCCGCCTTCGCGCGCTCCTTCACCTCCTCGATCACGGGCAGCACCTTCCAGCGTTCGCCGTGGTTGGCCTGCTGGTGATAATCGCCGTCGCGCGGGCGGATCTCGCGGTCGATGAAATCGCGCACGCGGTCGCGCCAGTACGTCTCGCGATCGCTGAGGGTGAAGTCCATGCCGCTCTCCGCCGGGGTGTCGACGGTCCGACTAGACCATACCCGATATTCGGTAAAGCCGCGCGCACGATAGGCGAAGGTCCTTTTCCCGTTCTTCAAAGCCGCTACACTGCTCCCATGCAGAGCGCGGGCACGAGCGAGCCGACCGACACAACGAGCACCCGCCGGTTCCAGGCGAAGCGCGACGCGATCCTCGCGGCGGCGGCACAGGCGATCAACGAACAGGGCGCGAAGGGGATGACCTTCGCCGATATCGCGCGCCGCGTCGGGCTCAACACCACCAGCGTCACCTATTATTTCAAGCGCAAGGAGGACCTCGCCGCCGCCTGCTTCGAGCATACGCTTGACTCGCTCCAGGCGATGCTGGCGGAGGCGCTGACCGAGCCGACGCCAGAAGCGCGCGTGGCGCGCTACCTCCAGATCAATGTTGAGCGGCTGGCGCGGATCGAGCGTGGCGAGGACACGCCGCTGGCGACGCTGTCCGACCTCCGCGCGACCGAAGGCGCGGTGCGCTCGCGGTTGATGGGCGGGTGGCAACGCGTGTTCCGCACTACCCGCTCGCTATGGGGAACGGCGACGTCGCGCGCCTGCACCGACCTGTACGGCGCGCGCGCGCATGTGCTGCTCGAGAACACGTTCTGGCTGCCCGTGTGGCTCACCCGCTACGACCCCGACCAATACCCGCGCGTCGAAATCCGGCTGATGGAGCTGTTCCGCCACGGCATCGCGCGCGCGGGCGACGCTTCGGCGCCCGAGCCGATCGAGCTGACGCCCGGGGCGGCGCC
>CAXSEO010000372.1:0-3700 GCA_964235525.1 uncultured Sphingomonas sp.
TCGATGCAGACGCGGGCCGGCGCTTTGGAGAGCGTCATCGTCACCGCCCCGCCCTCGCCCTTCGCCTCGATCGCTTCCACCGCGTTCTTGACGATGTTGGTCAGCGCCTGCCCGAGCTGACGGCGATCGCAGACCAGCGTCGGCGCGGACTCGTCGTGAACCAGGCCGAACCGCACGGCCGGGTGCGCGACCTCGTGCAAAAACAGCGTCTGCCGGGCAATATCGACCAAGGGCTCTTCGCGGAACGCGGGCTTGGGCATCCGCGCGAAGGACGAGAACTCGTCCACCATGCGGCGCAAATCACCGACCTGACGCACGATCGTGTCGGTCAGCCGCGCGAAGGTGGTGTCGTCCGGTTCGACATTCTTGCCGTAGCGCCGCTGGAGCCGCTCGGCAGCGAGCTGGATCGGAGTCAGCGGGTTCTTGATCTCGTGCGCGATCCGGCGCGCGACATCGGACCAGGCGGCAAGCCGCTGATTGCGAAGTTGCTGCGTCATGTCGTCAAAGGTCAGGATCGGCCCGGCCTCCGCGCGCGCGATGCGGACCGCCAGGGTCCGAGCCTCCGCCCCCGCCTGAACCTGCACCACCGCCTCGCGCGAGGCGCCGTCGATCAGCCGGTCGAGCTCCGGCGCAACCTCGGCGAGCGGTCGCCCGACCGGCGACGCGCCGATATCGAGCAACGCCATCGCCGAGGCGTTGATGATCCGCACGGTGCGGTCAGGCGCGACGGAGATCACCCCTGCGGACACCCCGCCCATCACCGCCTCGATCAGCGCGCGGCGGCTGTCGAGCTGATCGTTGGCGGACAGCAGCGCGGTGTTCTGCTGCTGCAGCCGCCCGGTCATCTGGTTGAAGGCATTGGCGAGCGTGCCGACCTCGTCACGCGTACGAGGTGCCGTCACGCGCGCGGTAAGATCGCCTCCCTCGACGCGGCGCGCGGCGTCGACCAGTTCGCCGACCGGCGCGACCAGCCGGTCCGCGACCGCGAGCGCGATCCACACCGCGACGCCGACGATGAGGAGCGACACCGCCAACAGGGCGGCATTGAAGCGGAGCTGAAGCGATCGCGACCGGGCTTGCAGCGCCTGATAATCAGCCAAGATCGCTTCGCCCCGACGCAACTGGTTAGCAAGCTGGGGATCAAACACGCGTGCCGCATAAAGGTAGATGCCGCGACTGCCGGCGAGAGGGACCAGCGCACCCACCCGGCCCCGCGCTTCGATGACCACGAACGGCGCTCTGTTGTCGATATCCGCCATCATCCGTGGGCGGACGATACGGTCCAGCGGCACTCCATACGGACTAACGATCGCAAGCGGATCCTTCTCTCCCTTGCGGACTATGACGCCCTCGGAAAGATCGCGGCGGTACAGCTGGATCGCGAAACCTTCATAGAAATGCGGGCTGTTGATTGATGTCTCGCGCGCGTAACCAGATAAGTCACCGCTCATCGTCCGAACTTCCTGGATAACGCGATCGACCTCAGCCCGGTAGTTTTCTTGCGCGAGCGACGTCGCGTTAACCAGCATCGCCCGCGCACGCGCCGAGGACGAAAACTCGATGCCATATTGCAGCAGCAGCGACGCCGCGAGCGCGACCAGCAGCATCGGTACGGCCGCCATCACGGAGAACAGCGCGACCAGGCGGACATGGAGCTGCCCTTCTCCACCGACCGGAGAGCGAGCGGCCCGCCGTTGCGCGATGCGCCGCCCGAGCAGGATCATCAGCGCGACACCAGGAACCAGATTGGCGACGAGCAACAACGCCACCAACCCTTGGGGTAGCAACTCCTGATCGCGAGCATGCGCGGCGATCACCAAATAGCTGGCAATGCCGATCGCGGCCGCCACGCCGAGGACTGTCAGCTCCACCAACGGGGTCACATGGAGGCGGTGCCGGGCTGTGGTGTCGGGGAACTGGCTCGCACCGGCGATCATCGATCGAACCGATACACGCTTAGTGTTGCATGGAAAACACAATATTGCCGCAGGTCACCCCGACTGCGCCGGCCAAGCGCCCGCGTCCGCCACCTCAGGCCGCCGCGCGCTCGCGCCAGGGCGCGTAGAACTCGGCGAGCATGGCGCGGACTCGCACCGGGTCGGGTTCCTGGTTGACACGGTTGCGGAACTCGGCCGAGCCGGGCAGCCCGCGCGTGTACCAGCCGAGATGCTTCCTCGCCATGTTGACGCCGGTGATGATGCCATAGTGAGCGAGCATCGCCTCGTAGTGCGAGCAGATCAGGCGGTGTTGCTCGTCCAGCGAAGGATCGGGCACTCGCCTGTCCCCGCCCAGCGCGGCCATAACCTGCCCCAGCAGCCAAGGGCGACCATAGGCACCGCGCCCGATCATCACTCCGTCCGCGCCCGACTGGTCAAGCGCCGCGCGCGCGTCTTCGACCGAGCAGATGTCGCCATTGACGATCACCGGGATCGACACCGCCGCTTTCACCCGCGCGACGAAGCGCCAGTCCGCCGCGCCCTTATACATCTGGTTGCGGGTGCGACCATGGACGGTGACCATCTTCGCGCCGAGGTCCTGCGCGACCCGTGCGAGTTCGGGGGCGTTCAGGCTGTCGTGGCACCAGCCCATCCGCATCTTGACGGTGACCGGGACGGACACCGCCTTCACCGTGGCGTCGATGAGCTGCGCCGCGAGCTTCAGGTCGCGCATCAGCGCCGAGCCCGCGTCGCCGTTGGTCACCTTGCGGACGGGGCAGCCCATGTTGATGTCGACGAGCGCCGCGCCGCGATCCTCGCTCAGCTTCGCCGCCTCCGCCATCTCATAGGGGGTGCAGCCGACGAGCTGCATCGAGACCGGCTCCTCGACCGGGTCCCAGGCGTATTTCTGCAAGCTCTGCCGCGTGTCGCGGATCGCGGCCTGGCTGGCGATCATCTCCGTAACGTTGAGGCCGGAGCCATAGCCGCGCACCGCGACACGGAACGGACGATCGGTGACGCCGGTCATCGGCGCCAGGATCACCGGCGTGTCGATCTGGACGGGGCCGATCTGCAAGGGACGGAGCGCGCGCATGTACTGGAGGTCTGGGCAGGTAGGCGACCGGGCCTATGCGGGCAAGACTGGCGGGGGCGTGGGCATTGCGCTAGGCGCGCGGTATGACCGAGCATCGCATCGTCGCGTTGTTGATGGCCGCTGGTCAGGGCGTCCGTAGCGGCGGGGATGTGCCCAAGCAGTTTCGCGTGCTTGGCGGTCGGGCGATGCTCGCGCATGCCTATCACGCGCTGCGCTCGCATCCGGCGGTGGACGAGGTGGTCGTGGTGTGCGGTGCGGAGCAAGCCGAAGCGACGCGAATTGTGCTTGGCCCTGAAGTGACGACCATCGTGGGTGGCGCGACCCGCCGCGAGTCGGTCCGCAACGGATTGGAGGCTCTGGACCTTCGGTACCCGGACACGCCCGATCGGGTGCTGATCCACGACGCCGCCCGCCCCTTCGTGCCTGCCGAGGTGATCGAGCGGTTGGTGCAAGCACTCGAGGCGCGCCATGGAGCAATCCCCGCGCTTCCTGTCGCTGACACGCTGGTCCGAGGCGATGGTACGGTGGGCGACGTCGTGCGGCGCGATGGGCTATACCGCGTTCAAACCCCGCAGGCGTTCACCTATGCCGCCGTACTCGCCGCGCATCGCGGCTGGCCGGGCGACGAGGAGGCGACCGACGACGCGCAGATGGTGCGTTCTGCGGGCCT
>CAXSEO010000373.1:0-3697 GCA_964235525.1 uncultured Sphingomonas sp.
CCAAGCGCATCCTGATCGCGGGCGCGGGCTATATCGCCAATGAGTTCGCGGGTATTTTCAACGAGTTCGGCGCGCACGTCACCATCATGAACCGGTCGCAGGATATCCTGCGCGGGTACGAACTCGCGCTGCGTGACCGGCTGCTCCAGATCTCGATGATGAAGGGCATCGATTTCCGCTTCGACGCCTTGTTCGAGGGGATCGACAAGGGCGAGGACGGCTCGCTCACCGTGAGCATGAGCAACCATGAGGCGATGACGGTCGACTGCGTGCTGTTCGCCACCGGTCGCGTGCCCAACACGACCGGGCTGGGGCTGGAAAGCGCGGGCGTGAAGCTGGAGAAGGGCGCGGTGGTGGTCGACGCGGACAATCAGTCGACTTGCGACAGCATCTACGCGGTCGGCGATGTCACCAACCGCATCCAGCTGACCCCGGTGGCAATCCGCGAGGGTCAGGCGTTCGCGGACACGGTGTTCGGCAACAAGCCGCATCGGGTGGACTATGATAACGTGCCGAGCGCGGTGTTCAGCCACCCGCCGATCGCGCAGGTCGGGCTGACGGAGAGCCAGGCCAAGCAGCGGCTCGGCTCGGTCAAGGTCTATACCAGCGACTTCCGCCCGATGAAGAACGTGCTGGCGGGCCGCAACGAGCGCGCGCTCTACAAGATGGTGTGCGACGGCGAGACCGGGCGCGTGGTCGGCGTTCACCTGATCGGCCCGGACACGCCCGAAATCCTTCAGGCGGCGGCGGTCGCGGTCAAGGCGGGGCTGACCAAGGACCAGTTTGATCAGACGATCGCGCTTCACCCGACGATGGCGGAGGAGCTGGTGCTGATGCGGTGAGGCGGTTGCACTCGTCCGACGTAGTTCGTATATGGGTCAAATCCGGTTCGGGAGTGAGTCGATGCGCCTTACTACACAGATCAAGCCAATCAGCTACGTGAAGGCTAACGCCGCTCAGATTATCGACGAACTTGCCGACGGCGGTGAACCCGTGGTCGTGACGCAAAATGGTGAGGCTAAGGCAGTGCTGCAAAGCGTCGCTGATTTTGAGCAGACGCATGAAACGCTGGCGATGCTGAGGGCGCTGCTGCTCGGCTTGAAAGACGTCAAAGCTGGGCGCACCGAAGCACTGGAAGATGTCGTGGCGGAGCTGCGCGGGTCGGCTGCGCCCCAGTGACGGGGTTCAAGATTTATGCTGTTCGAGTAACTCCGGCGGCGAAGGCGGATTTGAGAGCTGTCCACCTTCGCCTTCGGCGATACGGGTCTGATGCGGACGCAGACAGCTTCCTCGATGAGTTGCTCGACCGGGCAAAGTCCTTGCGCGAGTTCCCAAACCGGGGCTCGATAACCAGCGAGATGGAAGCGCTCGGCCATACCGAGTTCCGGCAAATCCTGTTCGGGCGTTACCGGATCATATACACAGTCGAGGACAGCGAGGTCGCAATCCTGATGATTGTCGATGGACGGCGGGACATGGCAAAGTTGCTCCGCGACCGGCTGGTCCGGGGCGAGCCGCCCGCCTGATTGCACCCCCCGCGCCGGTCCCGTATAGCCCGCCGCATCTCACCGCCCCGGCCTCGCGCACGCGCCGCCGAGGTATGTTCGTTTCAGGGGACTATGCATGGCGCGCCGCCGGCAAATCTACGAAGGCAAGGCCAAGATCCTCTACGAGGGTCCCGAGCCCGGCACGCTGATCCAGTATTTCAAGGACGACGCCACCGCCTTCAACGCGCAGAAGAAGGGTACGATCAACGGCAAGGGCGTGCTCAACAACCGTATCTCCGAGCATATCTTCACGCTGCTCGACACGATCGGTGTCCCCACGCACTTCATCCGCCGCCTCAACATGCGCGAGCAGCTGATCCGGCAGGTGGAGATCGTGCCGATCGAGGTGGTGGTGCGCAACGTGGCGGCGGGTACGCTGTCGACCCGGCTCGGGATCGAGGAGGGGACCAAGCTCCCGCGCACGATCATCGAATATTTCTACAAGGACGACGCGCTCGGCGATCCGATGATCACCGACGAGCATATCGCCGCGTTCGGCTGGGCCAGCCAGGACGAGATGCACGACATCGCCGACCTCGCGATCCGCATCAACGACTTCCTGTGCGGGCTGTTCGCGGGGGTCGGCATCAAACTCGTCGACTTCAAGCTCGAGTTCGGGCGCATCTTCGACAACGACTATGGCCGCATCATTTTAGCCGACGAGATCAGCCCCGACGGCTGCCGTTTGTGGGACATGGAAACCAGCGAAAAGCTCGACAAGGACCGCTTTCGCCGCGACCTCGGCGGCGAGGTGGAGGCGTATCAGGAGGTCGCGCGGCGGCTCGGGCTGTTTCCCGAAGGCGGCGATCATGCGGTGCTCGATCTCGACAGCCACCGCAAGCGGCGGGGGAAGTGACGTGAGGGCGACCGTCACCGTCCGGCTCAAGCCCGGCGTGCTCGACCCGCAGGGCCGCGCGATCCAGCACGCGCTGGGCGGGCTGGGGTTCGCGGGCGTGGCGGAGGTGCGGGTTGGCAAGCTGATCGAGCTTGAGGTCGCCGGCGAGGCGGACATCGACGCGATGTGCCGCGCGCTGCTCGCCAACCCGGTGATCGAAAGCTACAGGATCATCCGCGAGAGCGACGTCGCGTGAAGACGGCGGTGGTCGTCTTCCCCGGCTCCAACTGCGACCGCGACCTTGCGACCGCGTTGCAAGCGGTGACGGGTGAGGCGCCGGTGATGCTGTGGCACCGCGAGACCGAGCTGCCCGACGGGGTCGGGCTGGTGGCGGTGCCGGGCGGCTTTTCCTATGGCGACTACCTGCGCTCGGGCGCGATCGCGGCGCGGTCGCCGGTGATGCGCGCGGTCAGTGAGGCGGCGGCGCGCGGCCTGCCGGTACTGGGCGTGTGCAACGGGTTTCAGGTGCTGACCGAGGCGGGGCTGCTGCCGGGGGCGCTGATCCGCAACGCCGGGCTGAACTATGTCTGCCGCGACGTACCGCTGACGGTGGCTAATGCCGACAGCGCATTCACCGCGCGATACGCGGCGGGGGAGGCGATCTCGATCCCGGTCGGCCATCACGACGGCAATTATATCGCCGACGCGGACACGCTCGACCGGCTGGAGGGCGAGGGCCGGGTCGCGTTCCGCTACGCCGAAAACGTCAACGGCTCCGCGCGCGGGATTGCCGGGGTGCTCAACGCGCGCGGCAATGTGCTGGGGATGATGCCCCATCCCGAACGCGTGTTCGAGCCCGCGCATGGCGGGACGGACGGACGGCGGCTGTTCGAGGGGCTGGTGGAGCTGGTCGGAGCCTAGGCGCGCGCGAACGGCGAAAAGTTCGTGCCCTCGTCGAACACGTCGACGCCCTCCGCGCGCTTGAGCCAGCCGACGATGGCGTAGGTCACCGGGGTCAGCAGCGTTTCCCACGCCACCTTCAACGCCCAGTTGGTGACGAGTACCCGGATCACCAGCGCGTGCGTCCAGCCCTCAGCGTTCCAGAACGCGAGCGGGTAGAACAATACGCTGTCGACCGCCTGCCCCGCCACGGTCGAGCCGATAGTGCGGGTCCACAGATACTTGCCCCGCGTGAGGAGCTTCATCCGCGCGAGGACATAGGCGTTGACGAACTCGCCCGCCCAGAACGCGACCGTGCTCGCCGCGACGATGCGCCCGACCTGGCCGAACACGGTCTCGTACGCCGCCTGGTTGC
>CAXSEO010000374.1:0-3694 GCA_964235525.1 uncultured Sphingomonas sp.
CGTCGGGTGCTTGCGGAACGACTCGACATCGTGCCGCCGTACCTCGCCCACCTCGCCGGGCGGCAGGTCGCCGAGCACGAACGGACCATAGCGGGTGCGGATCAGCCGCGACACGCGCAGGCCGAGATACTCCAGCACGCGCCGCACCTCACGGTTCTTGCCTTCGGTCAGGATCAGCTCGATCCAGACATTGGTGCCTGTCCGCCGCTCCAGATTGGCGTTGATCGAGCCATAGCGGACGCCTTCGATCTCGACGCCCTCGATCAGCGTTTCGAGCTGCGCCTGCGTCACCGGGCCATAGGCGCGCGCGCGATAGGCGCGTTCGACCCCGGTCGCGGGTAGCTCCAACTGGCGCTTGAGCCCGCCGTCGGTGGTAAGCAGCAGCAGGCCTTCGGTGGCGAGGTCGAGCCGCCCGACCGGGACGACGCGGGGGAGGGTCGGCGGCAGTCGGTCGTAGATCGTCGGGCGACCACCCGGATCGCGCTCGGTGACCAGCAGCCCCGGCGGCTTGTGGTACAGGAACAGCCGCGCGGGCGCGGGCGCCTCGACGGGCTCGCCGTCGACCGTCACGCCGCGCAGCGACGGCAGCACCGTTGCGGGCGTGTCGAGCGCGACGCCGTCCTTGGCGACCCGCCCTTCCGCGATCATCCGCTCCACCTCGCGCCGCGATGCGACCCCCGCACGGGCAAGCAGTTTGGCGATGCGCTGTTCATTCTCCGCCATGGCGCGACCATAGCCCGATTTGTCGCGCGCGTTCAGAAAATGTGCATACGGATGACGCTGAAGTGCGTTACCCGGCTGCGAGCGTAACGAGCGGCCACCACCGCCGTGGGAGCGACACCTTGGCCCTGTTCGGGAAGAAGAAGCGACGCCTGACCCGGCTGCTCGTCGTCGAGGACGAGCCGCTGATCGCGTTCGCCACCGAGCACCTGCTGGGCGACGCCGGCTACAAGGTGGTCGACACCGTCGACCGCGTCGCCGACGCGATCCGCGTAGTCAGCGACGGCGCGGCGATCGACCTGGTGCTGGTCGACGTGAACCTCGCCGACGGCAGCGGTGTCGATGTGGCGCGCGCAGCGCATGCGTGTGGGGTGGAGGTGCTGTTCGTGACCGGCAACTGCCCGGGCGAGGCGCAGGCGTTCGCGGCGGGGTGCCTGTCCAAACCTTATGCGCCGCGCGACCTGCTGCTCGCGATCGATGTGGTGGAGGCGGTCGCGGACGGGCGCGAACCCAAGCGATTGCCGAGCGGGATGACGCTGTTCGGGCGCGGGTAGCGCGCGGGCTTACCCTGCCGTCAAATGCCGGTATGCTCCTGCCTGATCGGGCGGGAGCATGAGGTGAGCGAGACGGGAACGGCGCGACCAAGAGGCTGGCGGTTGCTCGCCACTGCGCTCCGCACGCGCAAGTCGGCGGCGATGCTGGCGTTCGGCTTTTCCTCCGGGCTGCCGTTCGCATTGCTGGTCGGCACGCTCAACGCCTGGCTGGGCGAGGCGAAGATCAATCTCGCCACCATCGGCGTGCTGTCGTGGATCGGGCTCGCCTATGCGTTCAAGTTCCTTTGGTCGCCGTTGGTCGATCGCGTGCGGCTGCCGGGAACGGCGTGGATGGGGCGGCGGCGGCCGTGGATCCTCGCCTGCCAGCTGGTGCTGGTTGGCGTGCTGATGGCGCTCGCCGCGACCGACCCGGCGACCAGCATCGGGCGGTTCGCGCTCTGGGCGGTGCTGGGCGCGCTCGCCTCCGCGACCCAGGACATCGCTATCGACGCGTGGCGGATCGACGTCGCGGACGAGGCGACTCCGGTCGAGCTGCTCGCCTCGATCAACCAGTTCGGCTATCGGACGGCGGCGATCGTCGGCGGCGCGTTCGCGCTCTTCCTTGCTTACCGCATGTCGTGGCCCGGCGTGTATCTGGTGATGGCGGCATTGGTGGGGTTGACCGCCGTCGCCACGCTGTTCGCGCCCGGCGAGGACCGGACGGAGCGCGCGGATACGGTGCTGCTTGGACCCGAGCCGCGGGTCCGCTCGCTCGCGCTCGCGGTGGTGGGCGCGGGATGGCTATGGGCGTTGGTGGTGATCGGGCGCTTTATGATCAGCGCGCTCGCCCCACGCGCGCCCGGCGAGACGCCGCCGTCGGTGACCGACTTCACCCGCGGCACCGCGCCGTGGATCGTGGTCGCCACCATCCTGATGCCGCTCGCCGTCGCCGCGGCGGTGAACCGCGCGCCCGCCGCCCGAACGAGCGGTTCGGCGCGAGGGGCGGCTGATCACCTGTATCGCGCGCTGATTACGCCGCTCGCCGATCTGGTCGGGCGGCTCGGCTGGGGCGTGCTGGTGGTGGTCGGGCTGATCCTGACCTACGCACTGTGCTACAATGTCTGGGCGACGTTCGCCTATCCGTTCTACCTCGATTACCTGCACTATTCCAAGGACGAGGTGGCGTTCGCGTCCAAGCTGTTTGGGATCGCCATGACGATGCTCGGCATCGCGCTCGGTGGCTTTCTCTTTGTGCGGGTCGGCCGGTTCCCGACCGTGCTGCTGGGCGCGGTGCTGCCGATCGCGGGCAATTTCCTGTACGCCGATCTCGCCGAGGGCGGGGGGGGGATCGACGCGGTGTCGCACCTGCTCCGGCTCGACGCGCTCGCGGGCGCGCTGGGGAGCGACGAGCGGATGGTGCGGCTGTTGCTCGCCATCTCGGGCGAGAACGTGTCGACCGGCTTGGCGTTGACAGCGCTCACCGCGTACGTCTCCGGCATCGTCTCCAAGCGGTTCGCGGCGGTGCAGTACGCGCTGCTGTCGTCGCTCACCTTCCTGATCGGGTCGCTGGGACGCGGACTCACCGGGGCGGCGCTGGACGTCTATGGGTATGCTCCGGTGTTTCGCTGGGTGGCGATCGCGGGGGCGCCGGCGATCGGCTTCGTGCTGCTGGAATGGTGGCGGTCGACGCGGGTTGGTGCGCGGGCCGAGCCGGGGCACACGGGCGAATTTGCGTGAGGCTCAGCGCGGTTCCTCGCGGTTGAGGCGCAGCACCTCGCCCGCGAGATAGAGCGAGCCGGCGATCAGCACGGACTCGCCGATGCCGTGGGTGGCGAGCAGGTTAAAGGCGTCCTCGATTGAGGCCGCGGTGTGGGCGGACGCCGCGCCGCGCGCCTCGGCCAGCACCGCGAGATCGGCGGGGGCGTGATGGTCGTGCCCCGGCACGGGGACCGCGACGACGTGGCACGGGCCACTCGTTGCCACCAGTTGCCGCAGCACTCCGTCCGCGTCCTTGTTGGCGAGTACGCCGATCACCAGCGCGGTGGGCGCGCCCGCCGTCCAGCTGTCGCGGATCGCCTCGGCGGCGGAGGGGTTGTGCGCGCCGTCGAGCCACACGCCGTGGCGGCGCTGTTCGGGGCGGAGCCGGGCCGTGAGCGGGCCGTCGCCGAGCCGCTGCATCCGCGCGGGCCAGGTCGCCCAGTCGGCGGCGGCGCGCAGCGCGGCTTCCGGCACGGCGAGCGCCCCCTGATGCCGCAGCATCGCGATCGCCAGCGCTAGATTGCCCGCCTGATGCGCGCCCGCGAGCCGCGGGCAATCGGTGACGAGATCGAAGCCGGGGTCGCGGTAGCGAAGCGTCGCGGGTGCGGTCTCGACCGACCACCCTGCGCCTTCCACGAACAGCGGTGCCCCCGCTGCCGCCGCCACGCGGGCGACCACGGCAG
>CAXSEO010000375.1:0-3688 GCA_964235525.1 uncultured Sphingomonas sp.
CCCCCCGCTGCCACCCGCGCGAGCGATCCCGCGAGCAGGCCCATCAACAGCCCGCCGGTCAGGTTGACGAACAACGTCCCCCACGGAAACGCCGCGCTCAGCCACAGGAGCGCCGCACGCTGCGCCAAATACCGCGCGCCCGCGCCAAGCGCGCCGCCGGTCATCACGAGAAGGAGCGCGGGCATCGGCGAGCGTTAGTGCGGTTGGCCCCGGAAGGGAACCGGCTGACGCCTACCTGCCAGCGTCCACCATCAGATCCACGTCGGTGCCGTCGCTGCGCGGACGAAGCGTCACCAGGAACGCGCCGCCCGGTTTCGTCCCGCCCAGCATCTGCTCTGCACCCTCAGCCCCGTGTTGCGCGCTGTAACCGGCCTTGCTGGTGCGGGTGTAGTACCAGTCGAGCACTCGCGCGGCCGGGGCGGAGCTGCGGAAGCTCACCACCCGCAACGCGCAGCCGCGCCCGTCCGCGCCGGCCGCCTCCGTCACCCGCGCGTCGGGATAGAGCGGCACGTCCGCGGGCAGCCTGGTCGACCAGGTCGCGGAATAGCTCACCGCAGCCGTGCAGGTCGCGGGCGCGCCGGTCTGCTGCGCCAGCGCGCCGAGCGTTATCACCTGCCGCGCCGCCGTGCATTGCGGGCACAGGCCGGCGGGCGGCGCGTGGCGCAGCGTCTCGGCCTCTGCCGGGCCCGCGCGCGCGGCGATGTCGGGGGAGGGTAGCGGGGCGGCCACGGGCTGCGGCGGCGGGCGTACCGCGCCCGCATTGGATTGCTGGATCAGCTCGGGATCGACCATGATCTGGTCGTGGAGCGCGGCCTTTACCGCCGGATCGTTGGCCGGGCTGTTCGCGTTCGCGCCGGTCAACTCTTCGTCGAGCGAGGCAATCCGCTGGCCCTGGTCGGACTTGTGCCCGCAGGCGGCGAGTAGCGCGGCGATCAGCAATGGCCAGGCCCGTCTCGCCATTTCATCCGCTCCCGTCGCTATCCTCCCGCTTGCGCCGCCGCCGGTTACCAAAGCGTTAGCCGCGCAGCACGCGCGCCAGCGCCGCCGCGAGGCCGACGGCCCCGACCAGCATCTGCGGCGCACGCAGCCGCGCGAAGTGCAGGGGCGCGTTGCCCGCCCGCGCCGCGATCGGATCGAGGAGCGCGACTAGTGCGTAGCCGAACAGCAGCAGCGCCAACTCCACCCACAGCCGGGGCACGACCAGCGCGGCGAGCGCGACGAGAAAATACGCCATCATCGTCGCGATCTCGACCGTCGTCGAAGCGCGCGGGTTGCCGAACCCGAACCCGCGCCGGACCCCGGCGATGAACACCAGGATCAGCGCGCCCCACAGCACCACCGCCTGCGCCGCATAGGAGGCCCAGGGCTGGCCGAGCGCCCACGCCGCCGCGCCGCCCAGCACCAGCGGCAGCATCGGGCCATAGCCGAGGATCGCGCTGTTGACGGGAACGTGGGGGTCGCCGAGATCGTCCATCCGCGCGCAACGCGGGTGCGTGACGCTGGTTGCTCGGGTCGGTAAGAGGGCGGGCATGACTGATACCATCCTCGCATTCGAGGACGCGTTCGCGCCCGACTTCCACCGCATCAACGCGGCGTGGATCGAGACGATGTTCCGGCTCGAGCCGACCGACCTCGACGTGCTGCTCCACCCGCGCGAGCGGATCGTCGACGCCGGTGGCGCGATCCTGTTTCTCGAGACGGCGGGCGAGGGCGTGATCGGCACGGTTGCATTGCAGCAAACAGGTGAGCGCCAGTTCGAGCTGACCAAGATGGGCGTCACCGCCGCCGCGCAGGGACGCGGGGCGGGCGAGCGGCTGCTCCACGCGGCGCTGGCCGAGGCGGCGCGGCTGGGCGCGGAGCGACTGTACCTGCTGACCAAGCAGCAAGTGCGCGACCGCGATCCGGTTGTACGAGCGGCACGGGTTCGTTCACGACGCGGGCGTGATGCGCGAGTTCGGCGGGCGGTACGCGCGGTGCGACGTGGCGATGCTGTATGTTGGGACGGCTAGTCCCGCGCGAACATCTCGGCATGGGGAAGAGTGAGACCAAGCGAGGGTAGTTCCACATCATGTGGCTGCGCGAACAGGTCGTCACGCCACGAACTTACGCCAAGACGCTGGATCACGCGGGTCAGCTCGTTCACTGGATCGACAAATGCGATTGTGTCTAGGCTAGCGATCTCGCGATATTCGCTTAGCTTCTCATTCTGGTCCGCTTTGGATGTCGAAGGCGACAACACTTCGAAGATGACCACGGGTTCGTCAAACAACGGCCTTCGTTCTGACTCACGGCTAGCTGGATCACCGCAGTACACGGTTATATCGGGGTATCGCGCGTCGATGTCGCTGATCCGAAGACCCATGTCCGAGTTGTACGCCCGGCAGCCCGTGCCGCGCAGCTTTTGGCGCAAATACGCGGAAATATTGGTTCCGACTCGTGAGTGAGCGGGAGAGCCGCCAGTCATCATCCGGATAACGCCGTCGACGAGTTCGTACTTTCGATCCGGCGGAAAATCGATTTGCAGGAACTGCTCGACCGTGATCGGCTGGTAAAACGGAGCGCCACGCATACCAGTGGTGGTATCACGCGGAGGCCGACAAACAAAGGGCCGGAGCGGGTGCTCCGGCCCTTTGCCGTAGAACAGTCTAGCAAGCGGGCACCAGCGAAGCCGGTGCTGGACGTCGGATAAGCTTGGCGGCTCGGCCGCCAACTCGCCGGCCGTTCTGATTTCGTGTCCGGGGCGGCATCGCCGCCCCGGTCCGAAATCAGAAGTCCATGCCGCCCATGCCGCCGCCCATGCCGCCGCCGCCCATCGGCATCGCCGGCTTGTCCTCGGGCATCTCGCTCACCGCCGCCTCGGTGGTGATCAGCAGGCCCGCGACCGACGCCGCGTCCTGCAGCGCCGTGCGGACGACCTTCGTCGGGTCGATCACGCCGGCGGTGACGAGGTTCTCGTACACATCGGTCTGCGCGTTGAAGCCCATGTTCTGGTCTTCGCCGTCGAGCAGCTTGCCCGAGATCACCGCGCCGTCATGCCCCGCGTTCTGCGCGATCTGACGGACCGGCGCGTAGAGCGCCTTGCGGACGATATCGATGCCGCGCGTCTGGTCGTCGTTGGCGCCATGAAGCCCCTCGATCGACTTGGTCGCATACAGCAGCGCGGTGCCGCCACCGGGGACGATACCCTCTTCGACCGCGGCGCGCGTGGCGTGGAGTGCGTCGTCGACGCGGTCCTTGCGCTCCTTGACCTCGACCTCGGTCGAACCGCCGACCTTGATCACCGCGACGCCGCCCGCGAGCTTGGCGAGACGCTCCTGGAGCTTCTCCTTGTCATAGTCGCTGGTGGTATTCTCGATCTGCTGGCGGATCGCTTCCACCCGGCCCTTGATCGCGGACTCGTCACCGGCGCCGTCGACGATGGTGGTGTTATCCTTGTCGATCTGGACGCGCTTGGCGGTACCGAGCATCCCGACGGTGACGCTCTCGAGCTTGATGCCGAGATCCTCCGAGATCATCTCGCCCTTGGTCAGGATCGCGATGTCCTCCAGCATCGCCTTGCGGCGATCGCCAAAGCCCGGCGCCTTGACGGCGGCAACCTTGAGGCCGCCGCGCAGCTTGTTGACGACCAGCGTCGCCAGCGCCTCGCCCTCGATGTCCTCGGCGATGATCAGCAGCGGACGGCCCGACT
>CAXSEO010000376.1:0-3671 GCA_964235525.1 uncultured Sphingomonas sp.
TCCGGCACCTCGGCCGCGCCCTGGCGAATGATCGCGTAGCGCGCGTTGGGAATCGTGATCCGCCCCTGGATCAGCCCGTTCGACCCGGACTTGGTGACGTGCAACTGCCCCGTCGCGGTCGCCGCCAGCGAGTCGGAGCGCGCCAGCCGCGCGTTGTTGAGCTTCGCGGTGATGTCGACGGGGAAGCCCTGCGCCGCCGCGAGCCCGACCGTCCCCTGCGCCTGCACCGTTCCCTCGCCCGCCGTGGCGGACAGCTGATCGAGGCGCAGCTGGTCGTTGTTGAACCGAGCGGCGATCTTGAGGTTGGTCAGCCGGGTGCCATACGTCTCGTTGTCGTAGGTGAGGTTGTCGGCGCGGACCTGCCCGACGAGCACCGGCGCTTGCACCCGCCCGCTGAAATCCGCCGCCACCGCGAGTCCGCCCGACAGCTGCTGGTTCGACAGCGCGGCGAGGCTGAACAGCACGCCCGCAGGCCCGTTGTAACGAATGCCGCCGCCGAGCGGCGCGCGCAGCAGTCGCTCGCTCCAGGCGCCGCCGCCCGGAATCGGCGACAGCGTCGCGAGCAGGCGACCGACCGTGGTCGGCCCACGCCGGACCAGCGCGCGCGCGGTCGCGCCGCCGGGCGCGAGGTCGCCCGCGAACACGACGTCGACCGGCTCGCTGACGGCGGCGAGGCTGGAGCGGGTGAAGCCGGTGATCGTCATCCGCGCGGTCGCGGTCGGGAACGCGGTGGCCGAGGCTTGCGCGAAATCGAGCGCGCCCGTCGCCTGTCCGCCAACCCCCAGGTTGGGGATCAGCGCGTTGGCGACCGACAAGTCGAGCGCGTCGAGCCGGAGCTGCGCGGTCATGCCCCGCCCATAGCTGCCCGCCACCCGCGCGCTGCCCTTGTCAAAGACGATCGGCGTTGGGAGCAGCCGGTACACACCCTTGACGGCCGTGATCCGTGCCGGGCTGCCGGTGCGGAAGGCGATGTTGTTCGCGTTGCCCTGCAGCGCCACCGTGTAGAGCGTCGGGCTGAGCAGCGCGTTCGCCGCCAGCCGGAACGGCACGCCGTTGCTGCCGGTCAGCAACGCCTGCGCGGTGCCGCGCCCGCCGACATAGTTCACTTTTACGCGCCCGGCCGACAGCACCGTCGGGCCATAGCGAAGGTCGGCGACCTGCGCGTCCGCCACCACCTGCGGCGCGGTCGGGTAGAGCACCACGCTGGCGTTGACGACCGCGCGCCCGATCGTGAAGCCCGCCACGCCCGGGATCACCGCCCGATACGCGCGCGCGGCGATGTCGGCGCGCTGGTACTTGCCCTGCGCCGCAAGCCCGACGTTCCCGGTGAGGCCAGAGCCGACAAAGCTGAGCTTGCCCGCGAACGGTCCGGCGCGGGTTTCCAGAATGTGCCCGGCGAAGTCGACGCCCGCGAACACGACCTTGTGGACGTCCACCGCGAGCTCCGCGCCCAGACGCACCAGCACATCGGCGGTGAACGGGCCGTAGGTGGTGCCGCCGCGCGCGTTGACCTGATACGCTCCGCCCCGCCCAACGACGCGCGCATCGAGGCTCGCCAGCCCGACGCCGACGCCCGGCCGCGCCGCATGGAGCACCACCACCGGATCGGTCGCGGTGCCCGTCACCCGCGCGGTCAATGGCCCGTACTGGGTCGAGTATGCGTCCGCCGCGACGAGCACCTGCCCGTTGGGCCGATACTCGCCCTCGCCGCTGTTCACGCGGAACTGTGGTCCGACGAGGCGCAGGTTGCTGAAGCGGATCACGCCGCTGGGCAGATAGGCGATATTCGTGCTGACGGTGGCGTTGCCGCCGAGGAAGGTCTTCGCGCCGGAGTTGGTGATCTTCACCGTCTGCGCGACCACGCGCCCGGTGATGCCGAAGCCGCCGCCGGGCGCGGTGACCAGCTTCGCGTCGGTGGTCAGGTTGATGATGCCGATGCCGTCGACGAGATAGTCGTTGACCCGCCCCTTGAGCGCGCCCGCGTAGCGGCCCGTCGACAGGTTCGCGGCGATGATCGCGGTGGCGTTGATCTTGTCCGACCGCAGCCGGAGATTGTCGCTCAGCAGCTGCGTACCCTGGATCGCGACGTCGCCGTTGATCGCGACGTTGGTCAGCAGCCCCCCTGCGGCGGCGTTCAGCCCCGTGACGCGGCGCGCGCGCGCGTTGACGGGGAGCAGGATGCGCTTGGCGTCGACCGTCGCCAGCCCCTCGGCGTACAGCCCCTCGACGCCTTCGGTGCCGAACTGCACCGCGTCCGCGCGCAGCTTATAGTTCACCGTCGGCGTCCGGAACGCGCCGTTGAGCGCCAGCTCGCCGTGCAGCCCCCGCCCGCGCAAATTGGGCGCGATCGCGCCGGGGGTGAGCAGGTCGGCGCCGACCTTGAAGTTCGAGAACCGCGAGGTGGCGAGGTCGATCATCCCGTTGCCCGCCACCGCGAGCGCGTCCGAGCGGAACGAGAAGCGCGTGTCCGCGCGTCGGTTCGCGAGCGCGGCGGTCGCATCGACGCTCAGCCCCGGCGCGGTCAGCCGCGCGACCGGGCCAGCGAGGTAGAGCCCGGGATGCGTCACGCCCTTGATCGCGAACGTACCGTTCCGGGCGGTCAGCGCCAGGTCCGCAAGCGGGCCGCCGCCGAGCGTCGACGCGAGCCGCCCGTTCCACGCGGTCCACGACCCGCTACCGTCGACGCTCAACGTCAGCGGCACGTGGAGCGAGGCGAGCGCCGCGACCGCGCCGTTGGCGGGCGCGGTGAGCTTGACGTCGATGGCGAGCTTGTCGTCGTCGGGCACCGCATCGAGCCGGAGGTGCGCGACATCGCCGCCCGCGATACCCGGCCCGGTCAGCGTCCGCGCGTCGACCAGCAATCGCGCGGTCCGGTCGGCGATATGCGCGCTCCCGCTGACGCGCGCTACGCGCCGCGTGCCCGACACCGGCGGCTCGAGCACCAGCCGGTCGACCCGGAGATGGTTCACGTCGATGTCGAGATCGGGCAGCGTCGGCGTGCCCGGCGGGCTCGGCGGCGTCGCCTTCAACGCCGGACTGCGGAGCAGTGTCACCAGCCGCGCGTCGAGGTCGCGCACGTCGATATGCTTGCGCGCATAGGCGAACGGCCGCCAGTCGACGTCGAGCTCGGGCGACGTCGCGAACACGCCCGTCGGGTCGCTCACCCGCACGTCGCGCAGCCGCATCCGGCCATAGAGCGAGCCGTCGATCCGCCCCACCTTGATGTTGAGCCCGCTCTCGGTCGTGTACGCGCCGATACGGTCGGCGACGAAGCGGCGACCCGGGTCGGTATTGATGCCGAGCAGCACGACCGCGATCAGCACCAGCAGCGCAAGGACCATCCACGCCAGCCAGGTCAGCACCCGCCGCCACAACGGCACGCGCGCGACGGGTGCCTCGCTCGCCATCAGAATGCCTGGCCGATGGAGATGTAGAGCGCGATCCTGCCGTCGCCCGGTCGCCGGTTGAGCGGGGTCGCAATGTCGGCACGGAACGGTCCGAAATTGGTATAGAACCGCCCGCCGATCCCCGCGCCGTAATGCAGGTCGTTGAACTTCGGCACGCTCGATTCATAGGCGTTGCCACCGTCGAAGAATGGGACGATGCCGAAATTACCGATCCGGTAGCGCGCCTCCTGGCTGAACTCGTTCAAGCTGCGCCCGCCGACCGGA
>CAXSEO010000377.1:0-3641 GCA_964235525.1 uncultured Sphingomonas sp.
GCTCAACGACCCGCGGGCTGTAGCGCTGATGCGCGAGTGCGCGACCGGACTGGGTGGGGAGGGCGCGTATCAGACCATGACCGCGCCGATGATGGGCGGCGAGGACTTCTCTTATGTGCTCCAGCGGACGCCGGGCGCGATGGCGTTCCTCGGCGTTGCGCCGGAGGGGAGCGATCCGGCGACCAACCCGCCGCTTCACAACACGCAGATGGTGATCGAGGAGCGCGTGATGGCGCGCGGCGTCGCGATGCATTGCGCGATGGCGACGCGGTTTCTGGAGGGCGGTTGGGGCTGAGTCGTTACGCAGGCCGCTCCCGCCCGACCTGCGCGGTGTCGTTGATCGCGTCCACTACCGGCTGGTGCGGCGGCGTGTCCTCCTCCGCGTCGGGGAGCGTCACGCGGCGGGAGGGATGCTCCTCCTCGTTGATCGCGACATCGGCGATCTGGCGGCTTTCGGGGCTGTCGGTCATGGTTTCTCCTTAAGCCTTCAACGGGAAAGCGGCGCAATCGTTGCGATGATGTGGCGACGGACGGTACGGCGGAACAGCGCGTACTGGATGGCGAACAGGACCAGTTTCGAGCCCACCGCCCAAGGCAGGATGATAGCCGCGACCGTCCGGGGCGGCACGGTGAAGGTCAGCGCGGCGTTGAGCACGCCAGTCCCCAGGATCAGCGCGGCCCAGGCGAAGCCGAACGCGGTGATTAGGCTGGCGGGAACGCGCCCGGCGACAATCGGGGGCAGATAGCGCGCCATCCATCCGCGGCTGAGCATCGTTCCCCCGATCACGACATAGACGATGCTCGCCTGAACCAACACGAATCGCGGGTCGTTCAGCCACAAGGTCAACCCGCCCAAGCTGACGACGAGGAGCGTACTGGCGGTCAGCATCGGCGGAACTGCCTGGCGTCGCGCCACGAGCACGGCGACTTGGCACGCGCCCAGAACCATGCCCGTCACCGTCGCTGTCCGCACGTCTCCTGTCACGCTCAGAACGGCATAGAAGAACAGCATCGAAGCCATGTCGGCTGCAATGGGCCGCACGGCATACAGGAACGCGCCCGCCTCAATCCGCCGCGCGCCGCTTGGCGCCGTCAGCGTAGCTGCAAGTTCCTCGTCGGTCATCGCGGGCGGGTCACCCCTTCACCAGCCCGATTTCCACCAGCCGCTGGTGGAGGTAGTCGTGCGCGGTGATCGGCTCCGGGTAGCGGTTCGGGTTGGCCGTGCTCACGCATCCCGGCAGCGTCTCGATCAGGAAGGCCGGTGCGGGGTGGAGGAAGAAGGGCATCGAATAGCGCGACCGCCCGCGCCGCTCGGGCGGGGGGTTGACGACGCGGTGGGTGGTCGAGGGCAGGACGTGGTTGGTCAGCCGCTGGAGCATGTCGCCGACATTGACCACCAGCGCGCCCTCCGGCGGCTTGACCGCCAGCCACCGACCGTCGCGGTCGAGCAGCTCGAGCCCCGCCTCCTCCGCGCCGAGCAGCAGCGTGATGAGATTGATGTCCTCATGCGCGCCCGCACGCTCGCCCGCCGCGTCGGCGGGGATCGGCGGGTAATGGAGCAAGCGCAGGACCGAGTTGCCGTCCTTCACCGCCGCGTCGAACCAGTGCGCGTCCAGCCCAAGATAGCGCGCGATCGCGGAGAGCAGCGCGTCACCCGCGCGGTCAAAGGCGGCGAACAGCTCGGTGAAGGTGGCGCGAAAGCCGTCGGGCCGCGCGGGCCAGACATTCGCGGGCATCTGCGCGGCGAAGCGGTGCCTGCCGGGTAGCTCGCGGCCGATGTGCCAGAACTCCTTGAGGTCGACCGTCGATGCGCCCTTGGCGATCTCGGTCCTGAACGGGGTGTAGCCGCGCGCGCCGCCGCCGCCAGCGATGTGGCCGCGGCGCTTCTCTTCCTCAGGCAGCGCGAACAGCGCCTCCGTCTCCGTCCACGCCCGCGCGACCAGCGCGTCGGGGATGCCATGGTCCGCGACGATCGCGAAGCCGAACCGCTCGCACGACCCGCCGAACGCTTGCGCGAACGCGGCCGGGTCGCGCGCCTGGTCGGCGAGGCTGAGCGTCGGAACCTGAGCGGCGGGGGTATCGAGCATGGGCGAGTCCGGGATGACTAAGCCGCAAGCATAAGCGGGCGGCGCGCCCGCGTCATCCCGTCGCGGTTGCCGCGTTGCAGCATAGCGCCTAGCTGTCCGCCATGCTCGCCACCGCCCTGCGCCCCGCCGCCCGCACCGGCGCGCCGATCGGCTTCGCGGAGTTCGTGGCGCTGGTCGCGGCGATGATGGCGATGGTCGCGCTCGGCATCGACTCGATGCTCCCCGCGCTGCCCGCGATCGGTGACGCGCTCGGGGTCGCGACGGAGAACCACCGCCAGCTCGTCATCAGCGCGTTCACGCTCGGCTTCGGCGTCGGCCAGCTGATCCACGGCCCGCTCAGCGACCGGTTCGGGCGGCGGCGGATGATCCTGTGGTCGCTCGGCGCCTACGCGATCGCAAACCTGTTGTGCGCGTCGTCGACCAGCTTCGCGCTGCTGCTCGCCGCGCGGGTCGCGGGCGGGGTGGCGGTGGCGGCGACGCGGGTGGCGACCACCGCGATGGTGCGCGACTGTTACGAGGGACGCGCGATGGCGCGGGTGATGTCGATCGCGTTCATGGTGTTCATGATCGTGCCCGTGATCGCGCCCGCGTTCGGATCGGCGGTGCTGCTGGTCGGCGAGTGGCGGCTGATCTTCGCGGTGGTGGCCGCGCTGGCGGTGGCGCTGGCGGCGTGGTTCGCGGTGCGGATGCCCGAGACGCTGGCGATGACCGACCGCGCGCCGCTCGATGCGACGCGGGTACGGCAAAGCTGGGCACTGGTCGCCAGCGACCGCTGGTCGCTCGGCTACACGCTCGCTGCGACCGCGCTGCTCGGCGCGCTGTACGGCTATCTGACCACGATCCAGCAGATCATGGCCGAGACGTTCGGCCGCCCGCGCGAGCTGTTGCTGGTCTTCGGGCTGGCGGCCGGGGCCATGGCGGTGGCGAACCTCGCCAACGCGGCGCTGGTCGTCCGCCTCGGCACGCGGCGGATCAGCCACGGCGCGGTGGTCGCGCTGGTCGTCGTCAGCGTGCTGCACCTCGCGGTCGTGCTGCGCGGACCGGAGCCGTTATGGGTGTTCATCCTCGCGCAAGCGGCGACGATGGCGTGCTTCGGGCTTGCCAGCGCAAACTTCTCGGCGGTGGCGATGAGCAACATGGGCCGGATCGCGGGCACCGCGGCGAGCGTACAAGGCTGCTTCAGCGTCACGGTCGCGACGGTGATCGGGGCCGCGATCGGTCAGGCGTTCGACGGCACGCCGCGCGCGATGGTGGCGGGGTTCCTCGTCAGCGGCGTCGTCGCGCTCGCGGTGGTGGCGGTGACCGAGCGCGGGCGGCTGTTCCACCCCGCCTAAGGAACCCGCGCGCGGCCCGTTCGCTTCACGGCGGAACCAAGCACAGGAGTGACTTATGGGCGGGAACCGGGTGATGCCGCAGGGGTCGGGCGACGACAGCTTCGACGAGGAAGGATATGACGAGAGCCAGCGCGCCGAGATCCTGGAGGCGACGCGCGACGGCCCGTCCGACGGCACGATCATGACCGACCTCGACCCTGATGTCGAAGGGCTCGACAAG
>CAXSEO010000378.1:0-3639 GCA_964235525.1 uncultured Sphingomonas sp.
GGTGACGCTCGACACCTTCGCCGACACACCCGACCAGCTCGCCGCGACGCCCGCGCAGATCGACGCGCATCGCCGCCTCGTCGATCAGGCGATCAAGCTGTTCGGCGCGCAGCATTACGACAACTACCATTTCCTGTTCTCGATCTCCGACCAGATCGCGGGGTCGGGGCTCGAGCATCACCGCAGTTCGGAAGACGGCACCAAGCTCGGCTACTTCACTGAGTGGGACACGCAGATCGCCGCGCGCAACCTGCTGCCGCACGAATACGCGCATAGCTGGGACGGCAAGTTCCGCCGGGGAGCGGACCTGTGGACGCCCAATTACGACGTGCCGATGCGCCCCTCGCTGCTATGGGTGTATGAGGGCGGGACGCAGTTCTTCGGCTACCTGCTGCAGGCGCGGTCGGGGTTGGTGTCGAAAGAGGACACGCTGGAGCAATATGCCAGCATCATGGCGCAGCTCGACACCGCGCCGGGGCGGCAATGGCGTCCGCTGGTCGACACCACCTACGATGAGGCGATCAACGGGCGCCGCGGCAAGCCGTATGTCAGCTGGCAGCGGACGGAGGACTATTACAACGAAGGGCTGCTGATCTGGATAGAGGTCGATTCGCTGCTGCGCGAGAAGTCGGGCGGGGCGCGGTCGATCGACGATTTCGCGCGCGCGTTCTTCGGCGTGCGCGACGGCGACTATGGCGAGCTGACCTACACGATCGACGATGTCGCTGCGACGCTGAACGGCATCGTGCCCTATGACTGGAAGGGCTATCTCGTCCGCCGCACCACCGAGCTCGCCGACCATGCACCGCTGCAAGGTTTCGTCCGTGACGGCTATACGCTGGTCTATACCGATCAGCCGTCCAAGGTGTTCAAGCAGGGTGAGAAAACGCGCAAGCTGGTGGACCTCAGCTATTCGCTCGGCCTCACCACTGACCCGGCGGGCACCGTCACCGCCGTGCTGTGGGACGGCCCCGCGTTCAAGGCGGGGTTCAGCGTCGGCCAGCAGATCGTCGCGGTCGGCGACCTCGCGTTCTCCGACGACCGCCTCCGCGCTGCCGTCACCGCCGCCAAGGGCGCGGGCAAGCCGGTCGCCCTGACGCTCAAGAACGGCGATCGCTTCCGCACCGCCGTGATCGACTATCATGGCGGACTGCGTTACCCGCACCTCCAGAAGACCGGCGCGGGCGAGACCGGGCTCGACCGGCTGCTCGCCCCGCGTTGATGCGCGGCAAGTCGTTTCGTAACCCGCGCGGGCTACCAAGGCCGCGTCCGCCATCCAAAGGAGCCTCATGCGTATCGACCTGATCCCCGTCGGCAAGTCGCCGCCCGACGACCTCAACGTCATCATCGAGGTGCCGACCGGCGGCGAGCCGGTCAAATACGAGTTCGACAAGGCGAGCGGGGCGCTGTTCGTCGACCGCATCCTGCATACGCCGATGCGCTACCCGGCGAACTATGGCTTCGTGCCGCACACGCTCAGCCCCGACGGCGACCCGCTCGACGCGTTGGTGGTGGCGCGCTCGCCGTTCATCCCCGGCTGCGTAGTGCGCGCGCGCCCGATCGCGGTGTTGAACCTGGAGGACGAGGCGGGCGGCGACGAGAAGCTGGTCTGCGTGCCGGTCGATTCAACGTTTCCGTACTACTCGAACGTCCATGAGCGCGAGGACATGCCCGAGATCGTGTTCGAGCAGATCGAGCATTTCTTCACGCACTACAAGGACCTGGAGAAGATGAAGTGGGTGCGCGTCGGCACCTGGGGCGGGCGCGACGAGGCGCGGCGGATCACGCTGGAGGCGATCGAGCGCTACAAGGCCGCGCGGGCGCACGGAGAGGACCCGCAGGACGCGAGCGAGGAGCTGGGGCGGTAAGAAAATATCGCCGCCGGAGCGAGCGTCCTAGTTCCCCGGCGAAGGCCGGAGCCCAGCAACGGTGAGTGTTGAGGGTATGTCTGCCCTGCCGAGCGGCCAGCAACTGGGCCCCGGCCTTCGCCGGGGAACTGGGATGACAGGCGCTAAGACCGGGCTAGCTGGAAGATCGCGTCCGCTTGTTCGGCGCGCTCAACCCTGCCTCCAGCGCGAGCCTTGCCCATTCCCGCAGCGCCTCCGCGTCGTCGTAAACCTCGTCCGGTGCCCGGCGGTAGTTCATGGTCGCCACCCCGCCGTCACCGCGCGCGTAGCTGAACCGCTCACACCCGGCGTCGTCCCACGCCGCGTTGCTCACCCGGTCCGCCTTGAACCACAGCGCGTCCGCGGCGACGATCGCGAACACGGTGCCGTCGAGGTAGAGCGTCGCGCCGCCCATCATCGCGCGGTGGGTGACCACGCCCAAGGGCTGCGTCGCTTCCGCTACCCACTCGATCAGCCCAATGTCGACCGCCATCAGCCTCGCCCCGCCAGCCTGACGAGCGTATCGCCATCGACGCGCTGCACGGTCCATTCGTCCTGCGCCGCCGCGCCGACCGCTCGATAAAAGGCGATCGCGTCCGCGTTCCAGTCGAGCACCGACCATTCGAACCGCGCGCACCCGCGATCCAAGGCCACCCCGGCCAAGTATCGCAACAACGCGCCACCGACGCCGTGCCCGCGCGCCTCGGGCGTGACGTACAGGTCTTCGAGGTACAGCCCGCGCCGCCCGGTCCAGGTGCTGTAATTATGGAACCACAGCGCGAAGCCGACCGCTGCCCCGTCCCGCTCGGCGATCACCGCTTCCGCTGCTGGCCGCGCGCCGAACAACGCTTCGGCGAGCAGGGGCTCGGTCGCCTCCACCGCATTCGGCACGCGCTCGAACGCGGCAAGCTCGCGCACGAAGCGCAGCACGGTCGCGACGTCGGCGCGGGTCGCGGGGCGGATCGCCATACTCACCCCGCCGCCGCCTCGCCCGGCGGCATCGCGGGCCGCGCGCCGCGCACCGCCGCGATGCAGCCCGCGATGATCAGCGCCGCGCCCGCGACGGTCCACGCCGACACTCGCTCGCCAAACGCCAGCCATCCGAGGATCGCCGACCAGATGAACGCGCTGTACTCGACCGGCGCGAGCACCTGCGCCTCGGCGCGGGCGTACGCCCAGGCGAGCAGCATTCCCGACACGGTCCCCAGCATCGCCGCGGCCGCGACCGGGGCGACCTGTGCCGTCGACGGCAGCGGCGGGACAAAGGCCAATGCGGGCAGGCACAGCACGCCGACCACGAGGCTGGTGAAGAACGAGATCTCCAGCGGCGTGGCGGCCTGCGCCTGTCGCCGGAGCAGGATCAGGCTGCCCGCGTACAGCACGGACGCGGCGAAGATCGCTGCGGTGCCCAGCACCGTCGCAGCCGCCGCCCGCGCGGTCGCTTCCCCCACCGCGATTACCAGCACACCCGCGCTGGCCACCGCCGAGCCAGTCACCGCGGCGCGCCGCACCCGCTCGCCCAGCGTCCAGGCGGCGAGGAAGATCGCCAGCACCGGCGCGAGAAACGTGATCGCCACCCCCTGCGCCAACGGCACCCGCACCAGCCCCCAGAAGAACAGCAGCACCGACGCGCCCGACGTCGCCGCGCGCGCGACGTGGAGCCTGACCGCCGCCGCGCCCGGCCAACGCGCGCGTTGCGCGAGCATCCCCGCGCCGGTGATCGCCACCCCCGCCCATGACCGCCAGAGCACCG
>CAXSEO010000379.1:0-3619 GCA_964235525.1 uncultured Sphingomonas sp.
ACGCCCGCGACGCAGACGAAGTCGGGCGGCGGCGTATCGCGCCACCGCGCCGCCGTCCGGTCGAGCAGCAACCGCCGCCGCTCGGCCGCGTCGATCGCCCCTAACCTCGCAAGTTCGGCGGGCCAGCGCCCGAGGATCAGCTCGAACAGGTCGAGGCTCCTGCGCCAATGCGCTGACAGCTCGGGAGTCAGTGTCTCGTCGAGTTCGGCCAACCGTGACGGCGGCACCTCCTCCACCTGCAACTGGTCGAGCGTGCGCGCCAGCTCGCCCGCCAGCCGCACCGCCTCCGCCGCGTCGAGACCGGCGCGCGCTTCCTGCAACAGCCGCGTCAGCACCATCCGCCGCGCGAGTGGGGCCACGGCGGGCGGTAACGGCTCTCCTTCCGCCGGATCGAGCGCCGCGCCCGCGCCCTCGCCCAGCGCCGGATCGCCGATCGCGACCAGCCGGGGCAGCAGCAGCCCGCCCCCGCTCGCGCGCACGAACGCGTCGGTCACCGCGCGCTTGCCGCGGTTGTTGGGCAGCAGCACCAGCCCGCGCGCGAGCGCCATTCCCGGATAGCGCTCGATCAGCCCCGCCGCGAGCGCGTCCGCGAACGATCGGGTGGCGGGCACCGTCCATAGCTCGATCATGTCAGCCATCGGCCAGCATCGCCTCCGTGAGCGGGATCGCCTCGGGCGTTCCGACGTCGAACCACAGCCCCTGATGGACCGCACCAAACGCGCGCCCGTCCGCGATCGCGCGGTCCCAGAACAGGTTGGTGGAGAACGGCCCCGCCGGCCAGTCGCGAATCAGCCGTGGGTGGACGATCTGCACACCGGTATAGACGAACGGCGCGACCCGGCCCGGCCTGCGTCGCGCGATGCGTCCCGCCCCGTCGAGGTGAAAGTCGCCTTGCCCGCGATGGTTGTTCGCGCGCGCGTAGGGCACGACCAGCAACAGCGCGTCCATCACCGCGCCGTCCCATTGCGCGCCGAGCAACCGCAGCGCATCGATCGGCCCGTCGACCCACAGATTGTCGCTGTTGACGACCAGCACCGGCGCGTCCCCCAGCAGCGCGCGCGCCTGCACCAGGCCGCCGCCAGTCTCCATCAGCGCGCCCCGTTCGTCGGAGATTACAAGGTCGAGGCCATGCACCGCTTCCCGCAAATGCGCTTCGAGCAGGTCGGCATGGTGGTGGACGTTGACCACCACCCGCCGCACCCCCGCCGCGCGCAGCCGATCGAGGACGTGGTCGATCAGCGGCCTGCCCGCCACCTCGATCAGCGGCTTGGGCCGGTCGAGCGTCAGCGGGCGCATCCGCGTGCCGAGCCCCGCCGCCATCACCATCGCGGTCTCGGGCACCCAGCCGCCCAACACCGGCCGGATCGCGCGCTGGCGGGTCACGCCTGCCCCATCGCCAGCGGGTCGCCGCGCCGCGCCGGCGGCACATGCGCGTCGAACCAGCGCGCGACCGGGGCGAGTGCGGGCCGGGACAGATCGCGCTCCAGATACGCCCACACGCGCGGGCACAGCGCGGCATAGCGCGGCTTGCCGTCGCGCCGCCACAGCCGGGTGAAGATGCCGAGGATCTTGGCGTTCCGCTGCGCGCCGAGGACGTGGTAGGCGTCCACGAACCCCTCGCCCGCCCCGGTCGCGGCGCGGTAACGGTCGAGCATCACCCCCTCGGTCTCCGCATCCACATCGCGCCGGGCGTCCTGGAGCAGCGATACAAGATCATAGGCCGGGTGCCCCGCCAGCGCGTCCTGGAAGTCGAGCAGGCCGAGTTCGCCGTCGCCGGTGAGCATCAGGTTCTCGGAGTGATAATCGCGCAGCACCGTCACCGGCGTGTCGGTCAGCGCGTGGCCGAGCACCGCGTCCCACGCCGCGCGATAGCCTTTCGGGTCGGCACCGATGCCGACCGCCGGGCAATACCATTCGGTGAACAACCCCGCTTCGCGCTGGAGCACGTCGCGGTCATAGGGCGCGAACGGTCCGGCCGGGTGTCTCGCCAGCGCGACCAGCAGATCGACGGCTTGCCCGTACCAGTCGGGCGCGCGGTGCGGCGCGGCGTCGATCGCCTCGCGCAACCTGTCGTCGCCGAAGTCTTCGAGCAGCACCAACCCCCGTGCCTCGTCCGCCGCGTGGACTGCAGGCGCGCGGAAGCCGCGTTCGGCCAGCCACGCCGCCACGGACAGGAACGGGCGCGGGTCCTCATGCGGCGGCGGCGCGTCCATCAGCACCGCTCGCCGATCCCCCGACGTCACGCGGAAATAACGCCGGAACGAGGCATCGCCCGCCAGCGGGCTGACCGCCTCCCCGCCCCAGCCATGCGCGGCCAGTAACGCGGCGGCGTCCGCGGGCGGGGTCATGTCGGCGGCCATCGGTGCCTCCATGCCAAGGGCACCCTCGCTGTCAACCCGCGCCCGCCGTCGGGTCGGAAGGTCAAGGTGAGCGCCAGCGCGTCGGACCACCACCCCGCCCCCGCGCGCTCGGGCCACTCCACCAGCAGCAGCGCGTCGGCGGTGTCGTCCAGCCCCAGCTCCTCCAGCTCGCCCGCCTCCTCGATCCGGTACAGGTCGACATGCAACACCGGCAGCCGCACCTCGGGCGGATCATAGGGCTGGACGATCGCGAATGACGGCGACGGTGCCTCACCTCTCAGCCCCAGCGCGGCGAGCAACCCCCGCGCGACGCTCGTCTTCCCCGCGCCGAGCGGGCCGGACAGGGTGATCACGTCGCCCGCGCGGACCAGCGGCGCGAGCGACGCGCCGAACGCCTCGGCGGCGGCGGGATCGGGCAGAAATAGGGCGTCGCTCACCGCCGCGGCAGCTCCACCGTCACCAGCGTCCCCTGCCCCGGCTCGCTGACCAGCGTGATGGTCCCGCCATGCGCCTCGACGAACTGGCGGGCGAGCGGCAGCCCCAGCCCCAGCGCGCGCTCGCCACCAGTGCCGATGCCGGGTTGCGCGAACCGGTCCCACACCGTCGCCGCCGCCTCCGCGTCCATCCCCGGCCCGTCGTCCGACACCACGATCCGGGCGCGCGTCGCGTTGCCGTCGGCATGGAGCAGCACGCGCCCACCCTCGGCCGTGCCCGACACCGCGTGGCGAAGCAGGTGCTCGACGACCTCCTTCAATCGTCGGGGGTCGCCCGGCACGCGCCCCACCGTCCGCGTCACCTCGACCGCGAAGTCGAGCCGACGTCGCCGCGCGGAGGGCGCCAGCGTATCCGCCGCCGCGCGCGCGACCGCGCCCAGGTCGACGTCGACCCGCTCGAGCGCCGACGCGGCGCCGTCCCCGCGGGTCAGGTCGAGCACGTCGTCGACCAGCACGCCCAGCCGCTCGGTGGAATCGAGGATCGCCTCGACATAGCCGCGCGCCTGCTCGGTCAGGTGCCCCGCGAACCCCGCGTGGAGCATCTCCGCGAAGCCGCTGATCGAGGTCAGCGGCGTGCGTAATTCATAGCTCATATTGGCGACGAACCGCGTCTTGACCCGGTCCGCGTCCTCCAGCGCCTCGTTGCGGTCGCGCAGCGCCTGTTCAATCCGGCGGCTGTCCGAGATGTCGAGCATCGTGAACAGCGCGTTGCCGTCGGGCAGCGGCACGGCGGCGAACTCGAAATGCCGCCCGTCCGCGAACGCC
>CAXSEO010000380.1:0-3613 GCA_964235525.1 uncultured Sphingomonas sp.
CCATCCGGCGCGCGCGCAAGCTCGACCGCAAGCGTGCGGAGCGTGACGGCGCGCGTTGATCGCCGCCGTCGGCGGGTGCTGAACGGCACCGCGCCGGTCTGTTGAACTTCCGGCCGCGTCGGCGGTCACTTGCGCCCGGGGGCAGGATGTCAGTCGTTACCGCCGTTCCGATCGCCCCCGTCAAGCGCGGCTACCTCGTCTGGCTGTGGATCGGCATCGTCGCAGCGGTGCTGGGCGCGGCCGCGCTTGCCCTTGCCGCGCCGATCGACCCGGCGGAGAGCTTCCTTGCGAAAAATCGCCGCGCGGCGGGTGTGGTGCAGACCGCCTCCGGGCTGCAATACAAGGTGCTCACGCCCGGCCAGGGTCCCGCCCCGACCGACGCCGATGTCGCGCTGGTGATGTATGACGGCAAGCTCACGGACGGCACGCGGTTCGACAAGTCGCAGCAGCCCTTTCCCGCGCCGCTCGGCGAACACGCGACGGTGCCCGGCTTTGAGGAGGCGCTCAAGCTGATGCCGCGCGGGTCGAAATACCGCGTGTGGATCAAGCCCAGCCTTGGCTATGGCAAGGGCGATCAGCGCGACCCGACCGGCAAGGTCGTGATCCCGGCCAGTTCGGTGCTGGTGTTTGATCTCGACATGCTCGACTTCCGGTCCAAGGCGGAGATCCGCCAGCTGCAGCTGCAACAACAGCTTCAGCAGCAGATGATGGGGCAGGGTCAAGGTCTGGGCCAGCCCGGCGCGCCGCCGCCGCCGCAGCGCTGAGCGGCATCACCTAAGCGCGGTCGGCTCAGGTCTGTAACAGCCAGCGGTCCTCCCCCTCGAGCCCGAGCGCGGTCAGGCGACCGCTCTCGTACGCGCCCGTGTCGATCCCGATCCGGTGCGCGCGCCATTCCACCTCCGGCGTGATCGTGTGGCCGTGGACGACCACTTTTTCCAGCGTCCCGCGATGGTTGAGGAACGGCTCGCGAATCCAGCGCAGGTTGCTCGCCTGCTGCCGGTCGAGCGCGCTGTCCGGATCGACCCCGGCGTGCGCGAAGGCATAATCGCCCATCACGATCAGGTCCTCGAACCCGCGCAGGAAGCGGCCGTGCTCGGCGGGAACGATGCACCGCAGCGCCGCGCCGAGCTCATCATAGTCCATCCGCTCGTAGCGGCGCTCGTCGACGCCATAGCTCAGAATCGTCTCGCGGCCGCCCATCTTGCAGAACCCGCGCAGCGCGCGCTCGTCGCCGTCGAGCGCGGCAAGGAAGATCTCCTCGTGATTGCCGAGCAGGAAACGCGTGCCCGGTCGCTCGGCAGCGAGCCGACGCAACCGCTCGACCACCTCCGCCGAGCGCGGACCGCGGTCAACCAGATCGCCAAGGAACAGCAGCGTCGTGTCCGCCGGTCCACGCGAGGCGTCGTCCGCGTCCACCTCGGCGAGCAACGCCTCGAGCAGGTCGAGGCGACCGTGAACATCGCCGACCGCGTACACGCGCTCGCCACGCGGCAGCGCGCTCGCCGGTGCCGCCGCTTGGGCGCGCCTGTTCAACAGTCTTTTCAGCATGATCCCGTGTCGTTGGCGAGCGTGGCGCGATAGGCGGCGACCGCGGTGCGCGCAACCGGCGCGGCTGTCGGTCGGGTGAAGGTGGTGTTAGGAATAAGCATGCGTCCTCGTGTCCGCGCTTCCCTTGCCACCGCGATCCTGTCGCTAGCCTTGCCGGGCAGCGCCGCGCCCTCAGCACCCGCGCTTGGCTCCACGTTCGAGCTGTTGCGGAGCGAGGACCTGCGGCTCGCCGCGATCGGCTATCGGCTGTTCACCGCCAACGCGCCGCTGTGCCGGGCGATACAGCCCGAGATGGGCTGGGCGCTCCAGGCGATCGATCAGTTCGACGCGAGTTCTCGCCCTGCTGCGCGCGCGGTGTTCGGGTTCGAGACGCCGCTCGCGGTCGAAGCGGTGGTGCCGGGCGGCCCGGCCGCCCGCGCCGGGGTCGTGGCGAACGACTCGATCGTCTTGGTCGGCGGTTCAGCCTTCGTTGTGAGCGGCGCGGGCGATAAAGCCGGCGTCACGACGCGCAACGCGGCGGAGGCGCGGCTCGCGGCTCTGTCACCCGCCAAGCCCGTCGCGATCGAGCTTCGACGCGATAGCCGCGAGCGCACCGTGACACTCACGCCCGTGCCCGGCTGCCGCAGCGGCATCGAGCTGGTCGTCGACACCGGCTGGCTCGCCGATTCGGACGGCGCGCGCATCCGCATCGGGTCGCGCTGGCTCGAGCGGTTCAGCGACGACGAGGTCGCGGTGATCGTCGCGCACGAGCTCGCGCACACAATCCTCAATCATCGCGAGCGGCTCGACGCGGCGCGGGTCAGTCGCGGGCTGCTCGCGGAGGTCGGGCGCAATGGTCGCCTGTTCCGCCAGACGGAGGACGACGCGGACCAGTTGAGCGTCAGCCTGCTCTACAATGCCGGTTACGACCCGGTGATCGCGGAGCGGTTCTGGCGCGACAAGGCACCCGCGATCGACGGCGGCCTGTTCCGCGCGCGCACCCACCGCACCGCGACCGAGCGCGCGGCCCGGGTCGCGGCGGAGCGGGCGACGATCCCGGCCGGCGCACCGCGCCCGCACCGCCCACCGGTGCTGACGACACGCGACACGCCGCTGAGCTAATCGAGCGCCGCCAAGATCGCGCGTCCGTAGGCGGTTTTGGCGAACATCCTGCCCCGCGCCGCCGCCTGCTCGCGAGTGATAAAGCCTTTCAGGTACGCGATCTCCTCGAGGCACGCGATCTGGATGCCCTGCCGGTGCTGGATGGTGCGGACGAACTCGCTCGCCTCGAGGAGGCTGTCGTGGGTGCCGGTGTCGAGCCAAGCATAACCGCGCCCCATCCGCTCAACGTACAGCGCGCCCCGTTCCATGTAGAGCCGGTTGAGGTCGGTGATCTCATACTCGCCGCGCGCGGACGGCTCGAGCGAGGCGGCAAGCTCGACGACGCGGTTGTCGTAAAAATACAGCCCGGTCACGGCATAGGGCGATTTTGGATGCGCTGGCTTCTCCTCGAGGCTGAGCGCTCGGCCGTCGCTGTCGAGCTCGACCACGCCGTAGCGCTCGGCGTCCTCGACCCGATAGGCGAACACGGTCGCGCCCTCGGTCCGCCGCGCCGCGCTGGCGCACAGCTCGTCGAGACCCGCGCCGAAGAAGATGTTGTCGCCCAGGATGAGCGCGACCGGATCGTCACCGATAAAGTCGCGTCCGATCGTGAACGCCTGCGCGAGCCCCTCGGGGCGGGGCTGCTCGGCATAGCTGACCGTGAGGCCGAACGGCGAACCGTCGCCGAACAGCGCGCGGTAGTTGGGGAGGAACTCGGGCGAAGAGATGATCAGGATCTCGCGGATGTCGGCGAGCATCAGCACCGACAGCGGGTAGTAGATCATCGGCTTGTCATAGACGGGCAACAGCTGCTTGTTGATCGCCAGCGTCGCCGGGTGGAGCCGGGTGCCGGAGCCGCCCGCCAGGATGATGCCCTTCATGCGGTCAAGTCCTTTGGGGGTCCGATCAGGTCGTCGAGGATGTCGTCGAGCCGCCGCAGCCGTGGGCGCGAACGCGCGGACCTCGTGCCCCGCGGCGCGCATCC
>CAXSEO010000381.1:0-3610 GCA_964235525.1 uncultured Sphingomonas sp.
GAAGCGCCGCCGTGATCCCGACGCCGTTCCCCGGCGAAGGCCGGGGCCCAGTCACGAGCCGGTAGCTGGGGTCGCGCATCGCTCGCGACGGCACCGTAGCTGGGCCCCGGCCTTCGCCGGGGAACAAGCAAGCCGGGGAACAAGCAAGCGAGAATACAATGCACCCCTACCGCACCCATACCTGCGCCGCGCTCGACGCCGATCAAGCCGGCGAGACCGTCCGCCTGTCCGGCTGGGTACAGCGCAAGCGCGATCATGGGGGCATCCTGTTCGTCGACCTGCGCGACCATTATGGCACTACCCAGATCGTCGCAGACGCGGACTCGCCCGCGCTGCCGGTACTGGAGGCGGCGCGTGTGGAGTCCGTGCTGACGGTCGACGGCACGGTGAAACGCCGTTCGGAAGCGACGATGAACCCCAACCTTGCGACCGGCGAGATCGAAGTCTTCGCTAATGCCGTGACGGTGCAATCAGCCGCGCAGGAGCTGCCGCTGCCCGTGTTCGGCGACGCGGAATATCCGGAGGACATCCGCCTCCGCTATCGCTTCCTCGATCTGCGCCGCGAGCGGTTGCACGCCAACATCATGCTGCGGTCGCAGGTGATCGCCAGCATCCGTCAGCGGATGATCGCGCAGGGCTTCACCGAATTCCAGACCCCGATCCTGACCGCCTCCAGCCCCGAGGGCGCGCGCGACTATCTCGTCCCCAGCCGCGTCCACCCCGGCAAGTTCTACGCGCTCCCGCAGGCGCCGCAGATGTTCAAGCAGCTGCTGATGGTCGCTGGGTTCGATCGTTACTTCCAGATCGCTCCGTGTTTCCGCGACGAGGACGCGCGCGCCGACCGCTCGCCCGGCGAGTTCTACCAGCTCGACTTCGAGATGAGCTTCGTCACCCAGGACGACGTGTTCGCCGCGATCGAACCGGTCCTCCACGGCGTGTTCGAGGAGTTCGCCGACTGGCAGGGCAGGGGGCGGCAGGTCAGCGCGCTGCCGTTCCGCCGCATCCCGTATCGCAAGTCGATGCTCCGCTACGGCAACGACAAGCCGGACCTCCGCAACCCGATCCTGATCAGCGACGTGTCCGAGCTGTTCCGCGGCAGCGGCTTCGGCCGCTTCGCGTCGATCGTGGAGAGCGGTGACGTCGTGCGCGCGATTCCCGCACCCGCAACCGCGGAGAAGAGCCGTAAGTTCTTCGACGACATGAATAGCTGGGCGCAAGGCGAGGGCTTCGCGGGACTAGGCTATGCGACGCGCAAGGGCGGGGTGTTCGGCGGGCCGATCGCCAACAACCATGGCGCGGACGGGATGGGTACGATCGCCGACGCGCTCGGACTCGGCCCCGACGACGGCGTGTTCTTCGCGGCGGGCAAGTCCGCGCAGGCGGCGCGGCTCGCGGGCCTCGCGCGCACCCGCGTCGGTGAGCAGCTCGGGTTGATCGACCCCAACCGCTTCGAGTTCTGCTGGATCGTCGACTTCCCGATGTACGAATATGACGAGGACACCAAGCGCGTCGACTTCAGCCATAATCCGTTCTCGATGCCGCAGGGCGAGCTGGAGGCGCTCGACAGCAAGGACCCGCTCGACATCTTGGCGTATCAATACGATATCGTCTGCAACGGCGTGGAGCTGTCGTCGGGCGCGATCCGCAACCATCGGCCCGAGATCATGTACCGCGCGTTCGAGATCGCGGGCTATTCGCGCGCGGACGTCGACAGGAACTTCGCGGGCATGATCAACGCCTTCAAGTACGGCGCACCTCCGCATGGCGGCTCCGCGCCGGGGATCGACCGCATGGTGATGCTGCTCGCGGGCGAGCCCAACATTCGCGAGGTGGTGGTCTTCCCGATGAACCAGCGTGCGGAAGACTTGATGATGGGCGCGCCCAGCGCGGTGTCGCTCAAACAACTGCGCGAGCTCAACATCCGCGTCGTCGGCGAGTCCAAATCCAACCTCGATCGCGCGGTCGATCCGAAGGCGGGGTAGCGTTCAAGCGGGCGCGAACGCCCCCGCGCTGTCCATCACGTGCAGCACTCCATCGCGGATCGCGAAATATGCGCCGCGCAGCGCCAGCCTTCCCGCCGCCTCGCGCTCGGCGACGAACGGGAAGCTGCGGAGGTTGGCGAGGCTGACGCGCACCGTCTCGTGTTCCAGCGCGCGGATGGCGGCGGGGCCGTCGCCGTGCTCGGCCACGACCCGCGCGCGCGCGTCGTCGAGCATATCGACCCAATGTGCGATAAAGCCGCCATGGCCGGGCGCGGTGCCCTCGAATCGCTCGGTCAAGGCCGCATGAACGCCCCCGCACGACTCATGCCCGACCACCACGATCTCCGGTACCTCCAGCTGCGTCACCGCGAACTCGAGCGCTGCCGAGACGCCATGTCTACCCCCGTCCTGCTCATAGGGTGGCACCAGATTGGCGACGTTGCGGACCACGAACATCTCGCCGGGAAACGCGTCGAAGATCTGGGTCGGGTCGACGCGACTGTCCGAGCAGGCGATCACCATCACCTTGGGGCTCTGCCCCTCCGCGAGCTCCGCCCAGCGCGCACGTTGCCGCGCCCAGTCCGCACGGCGGAAACGATGATATCCGTCAATCAAGTCAGTAAAGTCGGTCATGCGCGCGCCCTCTCGCGTTGTGCCCTCTCCGGTCCATCGCTATCTGCAAGAGATGACCGACATCTCAGCGTTGGCGCGCGCGCCGCGCGTTCGCAAGCCCGACTGGATCCGCGTCAAGGCACCCACCTCGGTCGGGTTCGGCGAGACCAAGGCGCTGATGCGGCGGCTCGGCCTCGCGACCGTGTGCGAGGAAGCGGCCTGCCCCAACATCGGCGAATGCTGGACGCGCAAGCACGCGACGGTGATGATCCTGGGGGACACGTGCACCCGCGCCTGCGCGTTCTGCAACGTCAAGACCGGGATGCCGCGCGCGGTCGATCCGCTGGAGCCGGAGCACGTCGCGGTCGCCGCCGCCGAGCTGGGGCTTGAGCATATCGTCGTTACCTCGGTCGATCGGGACGATCTGCCCGACGGCGGCGCGTCGCAGTTCGTGCGCGTGATCGAGGCGCTGCGCCGCGCTACCCCGTCCACCACGGTCGAGATCCTGACCCCCGACTTCCGCAACAAGGCGCAAGCCGCGGTGGAGTCGATCGTCACGGCGCGCCCGGATGTGTATAACCACAATCTGGAGACAGTGCCCCGGCTCTATCCGACGATCCGCCCCGGCGCGCGCTATTATGCGTCTTTGCGGCTGCTCGAGTCGGTCAAGCGGCACGATCCGTCGATCTTCACCAAGTCGGGCGTCATGATGGGCTTGGGCGAGGAGCGGCTCGAGGTGCATCAGGTGATGGACGACATGCGATCCGCCGACATCGATTTCCTGACCATGGGCCAGTATCTCCAGCCGACGCCGCGTCACGCCAGGGTCGCCGATTTCGTGACCCCGCAGGCGTTCGACGCCTATGCCGCGATCGCGCGCGCCAAGGGGTTCCTGCTGGTCGCCTCCTCGCCGCTGACCCGCTCCAGCTATCATGCGGGGGCGGACTTCGCGAAGCTTCGCGCGGCGCGCGAGGCGAAGCTGGCGCGCGTCTAGGGTCGCCATGCCCCGTCACGCC
>CAXSEO010000382.1:0-3602 GCA_964235525.1 uncultured Sphingomonas sp.
TCCCGTGATCCAGTCGGCGATCCTCGGCGGTTCGGGCGCCATCACCGGCAACTTCACCGTCGAGAGCGCCAACCAGCTGGCGATCGAGCTGCGTTCGGGCAAGCTGCCGGTTGCGCTCAAGGTGATCGAGGAGCGGACGGTCGGCCCCGACCTCGGCCGCGACTCCATCCACGCGGGCATCATCGCCAGCGCGATCGCGGCGGTGGCGGTGATCGTGTTCATGCTCGTTACCTATGGCCGGTTCGGTTTCTATGCCGACTGCGCGGTGGTCATCAACATCTTCGTGATCCTGGGCGTGCTGGCGCTGCTCAACGGCACGCTGACCTTGCCCGGCATCGCCGGGTTCGTGCTGACGATCGGCACCGCGGTCGACGCCAACGTGCTGATCAACGAGCGCATCCGCGAGGAGCGGCGGCGCGGGCGCAGCGTGATCCAGTCGGTCGAGCTTGGTTACAAGGAAGCGAGCCGGACGATCTTCGAGGCGAACGTTACCCACGCGATTTCGGGGGTGATCATGTTCCTGCTCGGTTCGGGGCCGGTCAAGGGCTTCGCGGTGGTGTTGCTGATCGGCATCGCCACGTCCGTGTTCACCGCCGTGCTGTTCACGCGGATGCTGGTGGCACTGTGGATCCGGCGCAACCGCCCGAGCGAGATTTATATATGAGGGGCGGAAGCGGCTTCGTCTTGGGCAGTTCCCCGGCGAAGGCTGGGGCCCAGTCACGCCGGTCGAAGGGGGCGAGCGCCACCTCCACCCTGTTAGCCGTCGGAGGCTGGACCCCGGCCTTCGCCGGGGAACTAAGGTAGTCCCATGCGCCTGCTGAAGATCGTCCCCGACAACACCAACATCGGCTTCGTCCGCCTCCGCCGGCTGGCGTTCACGCTGACGCTGCTCTTGACGGTGCTCAGCCTCGCGCTGGTCGCGTGGCGGGGACTCAACCTCGGCGTCGACTTTCGCGGCGGCTTGCTGATCGAGGAGAAGTTCGCCGCCGCGCCCGCGATCGACCGGGTGCGCAGCCTCGTCGACTCGCTCGGCGTCGGCCAGGCGGCGGTGCAGCAGCTCGGCGACCCATCGACCTTCTCGATCCGGCTGCCCCCGCCCAACAGCACCGATCAGGGCGCGACCGCGCGGGTCGTCAACAAGGTGCAGGGCGCACTGACCACGACGTTCCCCGGCGCGACGCTGTCGCGGCAGGACTCGGTCAGCGGCAAGGTGTCGGGCGAGTTGTTGTGGCAGGGCGCGCTCGCCGTGTTCCTCGCGGTGTTCGGCATCGCGCTGTGGGGCGTGTTCCGCTTCGAGTGGCAGTTCGGCGTGTCGACCTTTGTCGCGATCATGCACGACCTGATCATGACGCTGGGGTTCTTCGCGCTGACCCGGCTGGAGGTCGACCTCAACATCGTCGCGGCCGTGCTGACGGTGATCGGTTATTCGATCAACGACAAGATCGTCATCGACGACCGCATCCGCGAGAACATGCGCCGTTATCGCAAGATGGAGATGCGCGAGATCATCGACCTGTCGGTCAACGAGACGCTGCCCCGAACGGTGATGACGTCGCTGACGATCCTGCTCGCGCTGGTCGCGCTGCTGCTGTTCGGCGGGCATGTGCTGCGCGGGTTCACCAGCGCGATGATCCTGGGCGTGATCGTGGGCACCTATTCGTCGATCTATGTGTCGTCGTCGCTGCTGATCACGCTCGGCCTGCGCGCCGAGCCACGCGCGGCGCGGGCGACGTCGGTGAGCGGGGCGGAGCGGGTGGCTCCCCGTTCTTAAGGAGCGCTCGTAAGGTGCGGATGCAGCGCGAGCGCGGCCCCGGCGGCCCGATCATCACCGGCTTCGGCCCGGGCGGCTTCCGCGTCGAGGAGAGCGTATTCCCCGCGCTGCTGATGACGGTGGAGGCCGCGACGCCGTGGACGCCGCCACCGCTGGCGGAACTGGACGAGGCCGCGCTGGAGCCGCTGTTCGCGCCCGCGCCCGAGTTCATCCTGCTCGGCACCGGCGCGACGCTCGCCCGGCCGCCGCGCGCGCTGGTCGCGGCGCTGGAGGCGCGGGGACTGGGCATCGAGCCGATGGACAGCCGCGCGGCGGCACGCGCGTGGAGCGTGCTGCGCGGCGAAGGGCGCGTGGTGGCAGCGGCGTTGTATCCGCTGGGATAGCTGTTCCCCGGCGAAGGCCGGGGTCCAGTCACGCCGGTGGTTGCAACCGAAGAGCCACCAGCCCAATCCGCACCTTGGCTGGACCCCGGCCTTCGCCGGGGAACGTGGAATGCCGGGTCGCGGCCGCACCTTCTCCGCAGCGACCGCAAGCCTTAGCTCCGCACCAGCCCCGCCAAATGCTCGTACAACGCCGCCGTGTTCGACGCCCAGGTGAAGCGCTCGGCCGAGCGGCGCACCGCCGCTGCATCGGGCGGGTCGGCCAGCAGCTCCGCAATCGCGCCCGCAAAGGCGTCCGGCGTTCGCGCGACCACCCTGCCCGCCTCCGGCGTCGTCACCACCTCGCGCGCGCCGCCCGCGTCGGTGATGACGATCGGCGTGCCGCAGGCGAGCGCCTCGACCCAGGCGTTCGCCAGCCCCTCACTCGACGAGGCGAGCGCGGCCACGTCGGCGGCGGCGAACAGGCGCGGGAGGTCGGTGTGTGGTACGCTGCCCAGCAGCCGCACGCGGTCGCCGAGTGACCGCGCGAGCGCTTCGAGACGAGGCCGCTCCGGTCCTTCGCCCGCGATCAGCAACGTCGCCCCCGGCACGCGCGCCATCGCCTCGATCACCACGCCGTGTCCCTTGCGCGGGATCAGCGCGCCGACCGATACCACCAGCCGACCCGCTACGCCCAGCCCCGCCTTGAGCACCGCGCGGTCGCCGGGCGCGAACCGGTCGAGATCGACGCCGGTATGGTGGACGCGGACCCGCTCGCGCGGAATGCCGAGCGCGGCCATGTCCTCGCGCATCGACGCCGACACCGCGAGCAGGCCGTCGGCGGCGCTTGCTGCCCGCAGCACCTGCCCGGCGGTGGCGTGCGCGCGGCCCCAATGGTGGATGTCCGCCCCACGCGCCTTGATGGAGACGGGCACGTCGTAGCGCCCGCCCAGCGCCACCGCCGCCACGCCGTCGGGAAAGAAGAACGAGGCGTCGATCACGTCGAACGGGAACTCGCCCCGCAGCCGGTCGAGCACCGGCACCAGCGCGCGCGTGAGCGCGGCGGCGTGAAACCGCCCCTGCGTCGCGGGGAGCGCAAGGAAGCGGGGGCGCAGCACGTCGAGGCCCTTCCACCGCTCGCGCTTGGGCAACCGGGCGAGGTCGCGATAGCGCCCGTGCCGGGTCAGCGGCCAGGACAGCAGCCCCACCGGCGCGACCACCTTCACCTCCACCCCGGGGTGCACCGCCAGTCCCAGCGTCTGCCGCTCGACGAACACGCCGAAGTTCGCGCGCGAAGCGTCAGGGAACAGGGTCGACAGGGTCAGGACGCGGAGCATGGGGCGCTACGCTATGCTCAACAGGTTAAGCGAGACGCCTCGATGCGACATGCTCTCGCCAAGGCGATTACTGGCGTCCTGTGAGGTGGTGCCGGTTTTCTGGACAGGAGGCTAAGCTATCCCGATGTGAGGGAT
>CAXSEO010000383.1:0-3601 GCA_964235525.1 uncultured Sphingomonas sp.
TGGCGGCGATGCCGAACCGGGCCGTCCTGGTCAGGCTGCTGCTCAATCAGGCCACGCGCGCCGAGCAGGCCGGGAAGGGTCGGCGGGCGCTGGAGCTGTACGCGCGGATGACCGCGATGGCGCCGGGCTATGGGCACGCATGGTGGGAGCGCGCGCGCCTTGAGCTCGTCGACGGCGACGTGGCCGCGGCCAGGGGAAGCCTGACCGCCATGCTCGAGATCACCCGCGAACCCGCGCTGCGCCGAAGGGTGGCGGACATGCTGGACGCGCTTGTCGCGACGTAGCCCGACCTGTCTTATCACTTCAGCGGATAAATGACTCTGTCTTAACGAGCTGTGAGAGCTCGGCATCGGCGCTGCCGTCGACCTTAATGTATGCTCTTGGGTCTTCTCAGGGAGAGGTGGTCGCCGAGCGTTTCGCGTCGTCTCGCCGGGAAGGTTCGGCTTTCCGCCTGGTGACGACGACGAGCGGATCGCCTGCGCTGCCGTCGGCCAGTACCGCCATCTCGACCTCGTCGAAACCGGACCGCGCCAGGTAGAGGCGGACCAGCTCGGCCTGCCCCGCCATGTCGAGCGTTCGCCAGATGCGGACCGCCTTGGTCGGGAAGCAGCGGTTGGAGAAGCTGACCGCGAAGATGCCGCCGGGCCGCAGCGTCCGGCGCACCTCGGCGAACACTTCGAGCGGTCGTTGCAGATACTGGACGCCGACGCAGCACAGCGCGGCATCGATGGCAGCGTCCGCCAGCGGCAGCGCCGGCGTCCGGTTGAGGTCGGCGACGAACCAGCGGTCGAGCCGCGGGTTGGCGCGAAGCTCGACCGCGTTCATGCCGTGGCCGATCACCTCGGCCGTACGGAGTGTGGCGGGCAAATGGCTGACCCAGCTCGACATCAGGTCGAGCACCACCGCGCCCGCCGGGATGAGGCGGGCGTAATAGCTCGACAGCGCCGCGACCGCCGCATCGTCGATGTGCGTGACGAGGCGCGGCGGCGCGTAAAAGGCGAGGTCGTCGCCGCGGTCTTCCTTGTCGAACGCCGCCGCCGGCAGCTCGGGCAGTGTTTCGCTCATCATCGACACCTTCAAAGCCTCAATTGTTTGGGGGAGCGACTCTCGACATCGGTCAACAACGCTTTCAGCCCGTCGGCGGTGACATCGAGACGCTCAGCCAAGGCCGGCTCGGGATCGTCGAGCCACGCGATCGTCGCGTGCACGAAGGCGGCCATGCCGATCTGGGCCGCGAGCGCGGCCGTGAGATCCGCGACACCTCGCGCCTGCAAGGCTGCGGCGAGCGCATCGGCGAGAGCAGCCATCTTCGCCAGCTCGCGCTCGCGAAGCGCGGGCGTAGTGGAGATGACCTCATGCCGGGGCTTCGAATAGGACCGGTTGTCTTCGAGCACCGGCAGGACCGACCGGAACGCCCGGAACAGCGTATCGAGCGGTCCGAGCCCGCCGGGCGCGTCCGCGATCGCGGCGGTAAGCACCGTCTGCAGGATGGCCTCGCCGTCGAACAGCACCTCGCGCTTGTCCGCGAAGTGCCGGAAGAAGGTCCGTTCCGTCACGCCGGCGCGCGCGGCGATCTCGGCGGCCGTAGTCCGGTCATAGCCTCGCTCGCGGAACAGCTCCAGCGCCGCCTGTTGCAGCCGGATGCGCGAGCCGTCCTCGTGTCCCGCCGCCATGCCAGCGCTCCGCTTGTCAGTGACTGACAGTACCGCTATGTCAGTCACTGCCGTGATGGCGGTAGTACGTCGTCGCCGGGCTTGGTCAAGGAGGTTGGCATGCGGGTGTTTCTCACGGGAGCGAATGGCTGGGTCGGATCGGCGATCGTCCGCGAGCTACTCGCGGCGGGGTACTCCGTGGTCGGCCTGGTTCGCTCGAAGGAGAAGGGCGCGGCGCTCGCCGCCGCTGGTGGCACGCCGCTGTTGGGGGCTTTGCGCAATCTGGACGTGCTTCGGGCGGCGTCGGCTAAGGCAGATGGCGTCATCCATACGGCCTTCGGGATCGACTTCTCGAAGATGGACGAGCTGAGCGAGGAGGACCGCGAGGCGATCGAGACGTTCGGTGAGGTGTTCGCCGGCTCGGATCGCCCGATCGTGGTCACCGGCGGATTTGGCCTGCTGCCTGCCGGTGAGACCTTCACGGAAAACTCGCGGCCGCCGATGATACCCGGTTTCCCGCGCGCGTCGGAGCAGACCGCGTTCGCGCTCGCCGGGCGCGGGTTGCGGGCGTCGGTCGTCCGCCTGTCGCGCTCGACGCACGGGCTGGGGGAACGCCACGGCTTCGTTCCGATGCTCGCCGCCGTGGCCCGCGAGAAAGGCGTCTCCGCCTGGGTCGGGGACGGGCAGAATCTCTGGCCGGCCGTGCACCGGCTCGACGCCGCGCGCCTGTTCCGCCTCGCGCTCGAGCGGGCCGGCCGGAACGAGGCCTATCACGCCGTCGCCGAGAGCGTGCCGTTCCGACTGATCGCCGAGGCGATCGGCCGGCAACTCGGCATGCCCGCCAGGTCCCTGACCCAGCAGGAGGCGGAGGCGCATTTCGGCCCGCTGGCGATGTGGGTCGCGGGCAACGGTCCCGCCTCCAGCGAGCGGACCAGGGCGGTACTCGGTTGGGAGCCGCGAGAGCCGGGCCTGATCGCGGACATCGACCGGCCGGACTATTACGGGTGATCGGCTCGATCGCGCGACCAGCGCCGGAGCTACCGCGACCCCGCTAACGCCACTGCGTCGGCACCGGCGGGGAGCCGGATCGGGCATGACGGATCGGTCGCCGCCCGCCACACTGCTTCGGCCACATCGGACGCGTGCGTCACCGGGCCGCCCTCCTGCCAGCCGGCGAACGCGCGTTGCACCAGGTCGGCATACGCGTCCGGGAAGCCGTCCGTCATACGCCCCTGGGCGTTGTCGCCGAAGCTGGTCGTCGGCGACCGCCCCGGCAGCACCAGCCGCACCCGCACATCGAACTGCTCCAGCTCCAGCGCGAGCACCTCGGTAAAGGCGTTCACGGCCGCCTTGCTCGCCGTGTAGACCGACAGCAGCGGCAGCGGCTTCATCGTCACGGTCGACGACACGTTCACGATCACCCCCGACCGGCGCTCGCGCATCTGCGGCAGCACCGCCTGGGTCATCGCGATCGTGCCCAGGGTGTTTGTTTCGAACAGATCGCGCGCGGCCGCCATCGGCGTGCCCTCGAGCGCGTTGAGCCAGCCGATCCCCGCATTGTTGACCAGCACATCGATCGGCCCTGCCGCCGCCACGACCTGCGCGATGCTGGCCGGATCGGTGATGTCGAGCGCGAGCACGCGCAGCTGCTCCGATGGCGGCAGCAGCTCCTCGCGGGGTTGGCGCATGGTGGCGACGACCGCCCAGCCATGGTCGAGGAAATATCGGGCGGTCTCCAGGCCGAAGCCGGACGAGCAGCCGGTAATCAGGACGGTTTGCATGGCAACCTCTCGCAATCGTTGGTCAAACGGTATCTGGTTCGTCACGGCCGGACTTGCTATGTTCGGTCGTCCGGTTCTGATAGGCGAGCGTCCGAATGAGCGATCCACTGACCGACGTGGTGACGCTGCTGCAGCCGTCCGCCACGATGTCCAAGATCGTCGGCGGCG
>CAXSEO010000384.1:0-3596 GCA_964235525.1 uncultured Sphingomonas sp.
TGCAAGACAGGCTTGCAGCAGGCTTGTATCATTGCAATTACACCTATGAAGCTTAGTTCATGCCCGCGACGCCGGTGCTGTCGAACGGGGGCACCGGGCGTGGGTTGCCGATCTCGTGCTTCCTAAACTCGGTGCCCGACAGCCTGAACGGCATCGTCGACACCTGGAACGAGAATGTCTGGCTCGCCTCGCGCGGCGGCGGGATCGGCACTTACTGGGGCAATGTCCGCGGCATCGGCGAGCCGGTGGGACTCAACGGCAAGACCAGTGGCATCATCCCGTTTGTGCGGGTGATGGACTCGCTGACGCTCGCGATCAGCCAGGGGTCGCTCCGGCGCGGCTCGGCGGCGGTGTATCTCGACGTGTCGCACCCGGAGATCGAGGAGTTCCTCGAGATCCGCAAACCCTCGGGCGACTTCAACCGCAAGGCGCTCAATCTGCACCACGGCGTGCTGATCACCGACGCGTTCATGGAGGCGGTGCGCGACGGCGCGGAGTGGGCGCTCACCAGCCCCAAGGACGGCTCCGTCCGCGCGACCGTCGACGCGCGCGCGCTGTTCCAGAAGCTGGTCGAGACGCGGCTGGCGACCGGCGAGCCGTACATCGTCTTCGCCGACCATGTGAACCGCGGCATGCCGTGGCACCATCGCGAGCTTGGGTTGAAGGTGTCGACCTCCAACCTGTGTTCCGAGATCACGCTGCCGACCGGGCGCGATCATCTCGGGCAGGAGCGCACGGCGGTGTGCTGCCTGTCGTCGCTCAATCTCGAGACGTGGGACGAGTGGAAGGACGACCGCCGCTTCATCGAGGACGTGATGCGGTTCCTCGACAATGTGCTGCAGGATTTCATCGACCGCGCCGAGCCTGGCATGGAGCGCGCCGCTTACTCCGCCGCGCGCGAGCGGTCGGTGGGGCTCGGCGTGATGGGCTTCCACTCGTTCCTCCAGGCGCGCGGGCTGCCATTCGAGGGCGCGATGGCAAAGTCGTGGAACCTCCGCATCTTCCGCCACGTCAAGGCGCAGGTCGACGAGGCGTCGATGCAGCTCGCCAGCGAGCGCGGCCCCTGCCCCGACGCCGCCGACATGGGGGTAATGGAGCGGTTCAGCTGCAAGATGGCGATCGCGCCGACGGCGTCGATTTCGATCATCTGCGGCGGCACGAGCGCGTGCATCGAGCCGATCCCCGCCAACGTCTACACGCACAAGACGCTGTCGGGCAGCTTCTCGATCCGCAACCCGTATCTGGAGAAGCTGCTGATCGCCAAGGCGAAGAACAGCGAGGCGGTGTGGAACTCGATACTCGAGCAGGCAGGCAGCGTCCAGCATTTCGACTTCCTGTCGGTCGAGGAGAAGGATTGCTTCAAGACCAGCTTCGAGATCGACCAGCGCTGGCTGCTTGAGCTTCAGGCGGACCGGACACCGTTCATTGACCAGTCGACCTCGCTCAACCTGTTCATCCCGGCCGACGTCGAGAAGTGGGACCTGCTGATGCTCCACTTCCGCGCGTGGGAGCTGGGGATCAAGTCGCTTTACTACCTTCGTTCGAAGAGCATTCAGCGCGCTGGCTTCGCGGGCGGGGTCGAGGCGGATAACACGATCGAGCTCGCCAAGTTCGAGCTGGAGACAACGGATTACGACGAATGCCTGGCGTGCCAATGAGTGGTCAGGCTTGCCCCTCCCCCGGCGGGAGAGGGGCGTCGGCCTCAGGCGTCCTCTTCGAGGCCCATCGCGTTGTCGCTGGTGGCGGACAGCCACAGCTTGCCGTCGTCGATCGCGGCGACCAGCCCGACCGAAAGATAGTGGTGCTTCGCACCCTGCCCATCCTCGGTCTGGGGACTGTCATTCTTGGTCAGCTTGATGCGGTCGCCGTCGACATGGTCGACCGTGCCGAAATGCACGCCGTCGGCGTCGACGACTTCCATATGCTCCTGGATCTGGGTCAGATCGACCATGCGCGTTCTCCTTGGTTGGTTGCGCGGGCGGAACGCTCGGGGGCCGAGTTGGTCGCATGAGCTATGACGTCGTGATCATGTTCGCGGTCGCGGCGGTGTTGCTGGTGGCGGGCGTCGTGTCGCTGCTCCGCCTCCGCTCGGCGACGGTCAGCGAGCGGCAGGTCTATGCGTACCGCATGATCGGCATCATGCTGGCGTCGGCGGGCGTGGTGCTGGCGATGTCCGCGGGCGCGATGTGGTCGTGGGCGCGGAACCCGTAACGTCCCCCCAAGTGTTTCCTTATTGATCCTGTTTACGGAGTAATCCCATGTCCCTCCTTCTCGCCCGCAAGCAGTACAAGCCGTTCGAATACCCCTGGGCGTTCGAGTTCTGGAAGCGTCAGCAGCAGATTCACTGGATGCCGGAGGAGGTGCCGCTCGGCGAGGATTGCCGCGACTGGGCGCAGAAGCTGACCGACCATGAGCGCAACCTGCTGACGCAGATCTTCCGCTTCTTCACCCAGGCGGATGTCGAGGTGCAGGATTGCTACCACGAGAAATACGGTCGCGTGTTCAAACCGACCGAAATCAAGATGATGCTGGCCGCGTTCAGCAACATGGAGACGGTGCACATCGCCGCCTACAGCCATCTGCTCGACACGATCGGGATGCCCGAATCGGAGTACGGCATGTTTCTTGAATATGCCGAGATGAAGGACAAGCACGACTATCTGCAGAACTTTGGCGTCGACACCGACGAGGACATCGCCAAGACGCTGGCGATGTTCGGCGGGTTTACCGAGGGGCTGCAGCTGTTCGCCAGCTTCGCGATGCTGATGAACTTCCCGCGCTTCAACAAGATGAAGGGCATGGGACAGATCGTCAGCTGGTCGGTACGCGACGAGACGCTGCATTGCGAGGGCATCATCCGGCTGTTCCACACCTTCGTGAAGGAGCGCGACTGCCTGACGCGCGCCGTCCGCGACGACATCGCCGACGTGTGCCAGACGACCGTGCGGCTGGAGGATGCGTTCATCGACCTTGCGTTCGAGCAGGGACCGGTCAACGGGATGAGCCCGCGCGAGATCAAGAAATACATCCGCTACATCGCCGATTGGCGGCTGGGGCAGCTCGGCATGAAGCCGATCTACATGATCGACGACCACCCCCTCCCCTGGCTCGCGCCGCTCTTGAACGGGGTGGAGCACGCCAACTTCTTCGAAACTCGCGCGACGGAGTATTCCAAGGCGGCGACCCGCGGCCAGTGGAACGACGTGTGGAGCAGCTTCGACCATCGCCAAAAGGCGAAACGCGGCCCGGTGGCGAACGAGGACGAGGAGGTCGGGGTGGATATGTTCGGCCATGCGGGCGTGGCGGCGGAGTAGGAAGGCACGGCTCGTATTACCCGACTTGCTTCTTTGTAAGTAGTAAGTAGTCATCAAATCAGAGCAGGCGTTTACGCACCGACGTAGGGTCAGTTAGCGATGGCGACTATCGTAAAGCTTTTCGTTGGTGGAGGCGGAGACGATTGGATTACAGGTATCGTCAAGGGCTACGCCGCCGATTACGCGCGTCGTAACCCGGGTTATCATTGCCGATACTTCAGCTGGACAGACACGGCAGCCATCGTGGATCTACTCGTGGATCTTCCTATCGGCGCACATGTT
>CAXSEO010000385.1:0-3589 GCA_964235525.1 uncultured Sphingomonas sp.
GAGGCGAGCGCGCCCGTGCGGTCGAACGCGCGCAACTTCGCCAGTGCTCTGTCGAACGAGCCTGCCGCCTCAATCAACGGCAGGTAGGCGGGCGCGAGCGCCGCCACCGCGCCCGCGTCCTTGGCGTCGAGCCGGTCGCGCAAGGTGGCGAGGTCCGCCGTCGACAGCGCGTCACCGGCCAGCGTCTCGACCAGGTCGGGCAGCGTGAAGTCGATGCCGATCCCGTCGACCCCTGCCGCCTCCAGCGCGTCGACCGCGACGCCCACCACCTCGCGCGCGGCGGCGACGGTGTCGACGCCGATCAGCTCGCAACCGATCTGCCGCCGCTCGCGCGCGGGGTCGAGCTCCTCGCCGCGCAGCCGCAGCACCGCGCCCGCGTAGGACAGCCGCACCGGGCGCGGGTGATGCCCCATCCGCGTGGCGGCGATCCGAGCCACCTGCGCGGTCAGGTCGGGCCGGATCGCCAGCGTCGCCTGGCTGACCGGATCGACGAACCGCACCGCCTGCGCGAGGCCGCCCGCCTTAAGCCGGGTCGCCAGCGCGTCCGCATATTCGGCGAGCGGCGGGTCGACCCGCTCATAGCCATGCAGCCGCGCCGCCTCCAGCACCCGCGCCTCCACGCGCGCGGCATGGTCCGCGTGCGGGGGGAGGCGATCGCGAAAGCCGGTGGGGAGGAGGGGGGTCATGGATGGTCGGCCCGCGGCAGGATGAAACTCGCAAGAGGACTGCCCTGCTCCCTCTCCCCCTTGGGGAGAGGGTCGGGGAGAGGGGGAGTACGAACCACGTCTAAGATCGTGGCTAACACGCCTTCCTCGTTGCCCATCACGTCCGCGTTCGTGAACCGCAGCACGGTATAGCCCAACCGCTCAAGCCTCGCCGTCCTGCGGGAGTCATAGGTTTCCGAACCGGCGTGCGTATCCCCGTCGACCTCGATAACCAGCTTGCGCGACCGCGCAACGAAGTCGGCGACATACGGCTTTCGGGGAACTTGCCGGGTGAACTTCACGCCGCCCAGCCGCTTGGCGCGCAGATGATACCAGAGCCGCGCCTCAGCTGGCGTCATTTCTGACCGCATGGTTTTGGCGTGGGTGAGTAGCTCTTCGTTGGTCATCGTTTCTCCCCTCTCCCCGACCCTCTCCCCAAAGGGGAGAGGGAGAGACGTACCCCCAACGCTTCGTCTAAAACCGCAATCCCATCGCCGTCCGCACTCCCGGCAGCGCCTTCACTTGTCCCAGCAACGCCGCCGTCACCGGCTCGTCGACGCTGAGCAGCAGCACCGCCTCGCCGCTCGCCTGCCGCCGGCCGAGGTGGAACGTGCCGATGTTCACCCCCGCCTCGCCCAGCGCGGTGCCGAGTCGGCCGATGAAGCCCGGCGCGTCCTCGTTGACGACGTACAGCATCGGCCCGGCCAGATCCGCCTCCACCTTGATCCCGAACAGCTCGACCAGCCGCGGCGCGGCGTCGCCGAACAGCGTCCCCGCGACCGACCGCTCGCCATCCGCCGTGCGAACCGCCACGCGCAGCAGCGTGTGGTAGTCGCCCTCGCGCTCGGTCCTGATCTCGCGCACCTCGATGCCGCGGTCGCGCGCGATGAGGGGCGCGTTGACCATGTTCACGGTCGCGGTCTGCTGGCGGAGGAAGCCCGCGAGCACCGCCGCCGTGATCGGCTTGCCGTTGAGCTCCGCCGCCGCGCCCTCGCTGGTGACGGAGATGCGGGTGATCGCGCCGGTGGTCAGCTGGCCGACCATCGAGCCGAGCTTCTCGGCCAGCGCCATGTAGGGCTTGAGCTTGGGCGCTTCCTCCGCCGACAGCGACGGCATGTTGAGCGCGTTGGTGACCCCGCCCGCGACTAGGAAGTCCGCCATCTGCTCGGCGACCTGGATCGCGACGTTGACCTGCGCCTCGGTGGTCGACGCACCGAGGTGGGGCGTGGAGATGAAGCCCGGCGTCCCGAACAGCGGCGAGTCGGTGGCGGGTTCGGTCTGGAACACGTCGAGCGCCGCGCCGCCGATCTGCCCGGAGTCGAGCCCTGCCTTGAGCGCCGCCTCGTCGATCAAGCCGCCGCGCGCGCAGTTGATGATGCGGACGCCGCGCTTGGTCTTGGCAAGGTTCTCCGCCGACAGGATGTTGCGGGTCTGGTCGGTCAGCGGCGTGTGCAGCGTGATGAAGTCCGCGCGCGCGAGCAGCTGGTCGAGCTCGACTTTTTCCACCCCTATCTCGATCGCGCGCTCGGGCGTCAGAAACGGGTCGTAGGCGATTACCTTCATCCGCAAGCCTCGCGCGCGGTCGGCGACGATCGAGCCGATATTGCCCGCCCCGATCAGCCCCAGCGTCTTGGCGGTCAGCTCCACCCCCATGAAACGGTTCTTCTCCCACTTGCCCGCCTGGGTGGACAGGTCCGCCTCGGGTAGCTGGCGCGCGAGCGCGAACATCAGCGCGATGGCGTGCTCGGCGGTGGTGATGCTGTTGCCGAACGGCGTGTTCATCACCACCACGCCGCGCGCGGAAGCGGCGGGGATGTCGACATTGTCGACGCCGATCCCCGCGCGTCCGACCACCTTCAGATTGGTCGCCGCGTCGAGAATGTCTTTGGTGACCTTGGTCGAGGAACGGATCGCGAGGCCGTCATAGCCGCCGATCATCGCTTTCAGCTCGTCCGGCTTCTTGCCGGTGATCTCGTCGACCTCGACGCCGCGCTCGCGGAAGATCTGCGCGGCACGGGGGTCCATCTTGTCGGAAATGAGGACTTTGGGCATGGTCTGCTCCACTTCTCCATCTCCCGCCTGCGGGAGAGGGTCGGGGTGAGGGTCTGGCTTAGTTGGCGCGGGTCACGGCGGGAAAGAAGGCAAGAAGGCCCTCACCCAACCCTCTTCCGCAGGCGGGAGAGGGCGAGAAAGAACTATGCCGCCTTCGCCTGCGCGTACGCCCAGTCGAGCCACGGGCCGAGCGCCTCGATATCGCCCGTGTCCACGGTCGCGCCGCACCAGATGCGTAACCCCGGCGGCGCGTCGCGATAGCCGGCGATGTCGTACGCCGCGTCCTCCGCCTCCAGGCTCGCGGCCATGCGCTTGATCAGCGCCTCATCCGCGCCCGCGACCGTCAGGCAGACGCTGGTCCGCGAGCGCGTCGCCGGGTCCGCCGCGAGGTGGCCGAGCCAGTCCCGCTCCGCGACGATGCGGTCGAGCGCCGCCGCGTTCGCGTCCGAGCGCGCGATCAGCCCGTCCGCACCGCCGACGCTCCGTGCCCATTCGAGCGTCCAGATCGCGTCCTCGACCGCCAGCATCGACGGCGTGTTGATCGTCTCGCCCTTGAACACGCCCTCGGTCAGCTTGCCCTTCGAGACGAGCCGGAACACCTTGGGCAACGGCCAGGCGGGCGTGTACGTCTCCAGCCGCTCGACCGCGCGGGGGCCGAGAATCAGCACGCCATGCGCCGCCTCGCCGCCCAGCACCTTCTGCCAGGAGAAGGTGGCGACATCGATCTTCGCCCAGTCGATCGGATAGGCGAACACGCCCGAGGTCGCGTCCGCGAAGCTCAGCCCCTCGCGGGTGTCGGGAATCCACTCGGCATCGGGGACACGCACGCCGCT
>CAXSEO010000386.1:0-3587 GCA_964235525.1 uncultured Sphingomonas sp.
CCTGATCAGGTCCATAGATCCTCCGCAATCGAGAAGATCCGCCGGTGACCAATGGGTCTGCTCGCCTCAATCAACTCGGGTGCGCCTCGCTGTCCGCACCGTCGTCGTCGCGATCGCTGGGCGTCACGTTCGCGCCATCGACAACGCGACCGTCCGTCGATGCGCGCTCTGGATCGGCATCCTGCGCCAGCTTCATCTGCTCGTAAGCGATCTCCAGATCGGCAACGCCGGAGCCGGTCGGCTGGAGCGGTAGGTCGACGAACGATTCCGGCGAAGTGTGGGGGGTGTTTTGATCAGTCATCAGGCTCTCCAGCTCCGCCAGGGAGCGGATCGGTGCGGGAACGCACCGCACCGGCGCTGGTCGCACGGAGACATGTCCGTTTCTGTTCGCCGCACGTTGAACAGGCGGAGGAGACGATCATGACCGACCCCTACGCGAGCACCCAAGCTGTCGCCGATGAGAGCGTCCAGCCCACCGACGCCGCCGCGGTCACCGACCCGAGCATGGTCCCGATGGACGACGCGACTGGCGGACCGACGGCCAGCAAGGAGCAACTGGAGGAGCCGAACGACGAGGAGGCGTCGACCCAGCTCAGCGACTTCGGCTAGCAGATCAACAGAGGCACGAGAGAAGCACCGCTCCTTCCGCGAGTCGTGCTAAAGGCCAGCGTGTTGGTATCACACGGCGGCTGAACACAAGCATTAGCGTCCCGCCGCCTAGACGAGATCGCCGTAACAATCATACAGCTGTGGTGAACGAACGGCCGCTTCCGAAAAGCCGCCGAGCCGGTCTGCATAACCGCGACGAATCCAGGCGTTCGAAGCGGCTTGTGCCACGCTATTGGCAATCTCGCAAAGATGGCGTTGAGCTGACGTGCGAACTCCTCTTGCGACTGTGAGCAAGGACGGCATCACTCGGCTGCAGATCTGGCGATACAGAAGCTAGGGCGGTTCTTTAGAAACCCGACGAACGCGCGCAATGTGGCTGATTGGTGACGACGGCTCGGAAAGTAGAGGTAAAGCGCCTCCAGCGGAGAAGACCATCCGGGCAGGACCCGTGACAACTTCCCGGCGTCGAGGAGGTCGGACATTCTGGCAGCCGGCGCGCTGAGGATCCCCAGCCCTCTCACAGCCAGCTCGATCTGGGAGGCAAGATCGTGAACGACCGTTGCCGCTGGCGGGATGACCTGTACGGTCTCGCGGGCGGATCGCAGGGTCCATGGTACGATCAAGCCGGTCATCTGGCTGCGGCACACGACGGCGCGATGCTTGAGGAGATCGCTTGGTAGGCTCGGCATCGCGCGAGCATGGAGATAGTCAGGTGAGGCAACGAGAACCGCCTGCGATGCGGGCGCGATCGGGACGGCTACCATGTCTTTCGCGATGTTGTTACCGTAGCGGATTCCTGCGTCGTAGCCCTGCTTGATGATGTCGATCATGAGCGCCTCGACTGCGATCTCGAGTTCTACGTCCGGATAGGTGTCCTGGAAGGCCACCAACGCGTCAGCGATGAGCAGGTCGAAGGGCGCGCGCGGCATGGTGAGGCGCAGGGGCCGGCCGGTCGTTCACCCCGGCCGGACGCCTCCTCCGCGGCCTGCCTCAGCTGGGACAAGGCGGGAGCCGCCGCGAGCAGGTAAGCGCCGCCTGCGTCCGTCAGGCTCAAGCTGCGGGTCGAGCGGCGGAACAGCGGCGCGCCGAGCCGCTCCTCAAGCCCCCGGATGGCCTGGCTGACCGCAGATGGCGAGATGCCGAGACGCCTCCCCGCTTCGGAGAAGCTGCCGGCCTCTGCCGCCGCGACGAACACGGTCACGCCCTCGAAGCTATCCCTCTGGCGCATAAATTACCTTGAAGATCTGCTTCAAGCCTCATGCGCGATTACAGCGCTAACGGCGAGCATCCGATCGTCGTAGTAACGTACATGAGGTTGATCAAAGACCAAGCCGTCGCCGAACTTCAACCGCTAGGCTCTGAGGCCAGACCGGCACTCGACGGGCGGTCCATCATCCGCGGAGTAGGCGCGACCGCAGCCCTGCCGGGCGTCGCAGGGGGAACGCCCTTGTCGACGTCCACTCTGGACTCCCGCACCTTCAGCACGCCCCGTCACACGACCCACTACCTCGAATGCGGACCGGCCCACGGACCGTTGATGATGTTCCTCCACGGGTGGCCAGAGCTCAGTCTGGTCTGGCGCGCCCAGATGAACGCGTTCGCCGCCGACGGCTGGCGTTGCGTCGCCCCCGACCTGCGCGGCTATGGCGGCTCCTCTGCCCCCGCAGCGGACGACGCCTACACTAACGAACAGGTCGTGGCGGACATGGTGCAGCTCCACGATCATCTCGGCGGTAAGCCTGCGATATGGGTCGGGCACGACTGGGGCAGTGTCGTGGCTGGTTCGTTGGTCGCGCATGAGCCCACACGCAGCAGTGGCGTCGTGCTGGTTTCGGTATCGTACTTCCCCGACGCGAACGCCCTGCCGACGCTCGTCCCGCTGGTCGACCGGACCATCTATCCGGCCGACCGGTATCCGGACGGCCAATGGGATTACTACCGCTACTACAATACACACTTCAAGGCGGCGGTCGCCGACCTGGACGCGGACAGGGCGGCATCGCTGGCATCGATTTTCCGACCGGGCGAGCCCGCCAGCGTCGGCAAGCCTGCTGCGAATGCGTCGGTCACGCGCAGGGAGGGCGCTTCGGCACCGCGCATCGCGCCCCGCCGACCCAACCTGACCCGGCCCTCTGGCCGCCGGCAGACTTCGACGTGCTGGTGCAGTCGTTCGAAGCGCGTGGGCTTCGGCGCGCCCTGCGCGTGGTACCTCAACGACGCCGCCAACATCGCCTATGCACTTAAGGCACCAAACCGCGGGCGCCTGTCGCAGCCGGTCCTGTTCGTCAACGGCGACTACGATCAGATGAACAGCATCAACGGCAATCGCCTAGGGGACACGATGCGCGCGGCCTGCGCGGACCTTACGGTAACAAGTCTGCCCGGCGCCCATTGGCTGCCGCTGGAATGCAAGGCAGAACTCGTCCAAGCCATCCGCACCTGGCTCCAGACCAAGAATCTGGTGGCTGTGAGCACGTGAGATACCGGACCAGAAGTCGTCCCATCGCGGGGCCGGCGGCTTGAGCGAGAGCGCCGGCTGGGCGCGTAGCCGCGTACTCGTCGTTTTGGCGGTCGGGTACCAGTGGTTCTACAACGGTGGCAACTTCGTCGCGTTCAAGATCGGGGGCGACGCGATTCATCCGCTCCTTCTCGCTGCGATGTGCTTCACCGTCTCGGCAGCCGTGGTCCTGCCCTTGGCGCTCTGGCGGCTGCGTTCGCGGCCAGCGCGCCGCTCGGAACTGGTGGCCGCGGCCGGGCTCGGGGTAACGATGCTGGTCGGCGGCCAGTCGCTCGGCATGCTCGGCACGCACCTGCTGCCGGCCGGCGTGGCGTCGGTATTCGGATCGGCGGCGCCGATCTTCGTCGCGCTATTCACCTGGGCGGTCTTGCGCGAGCCGTTGGGTCTGAGGCAGGTCTGCGGCGTCTGAGGTGGTCCCGCCTTCCTGGACAGTTTGGCGGCTGAGCTAAGCTAAACCCCG
>CAXSEO010000387.1:0-3583 GCA_964235525.1 uncultured Sphingomonas sp.
CCGAAATCGCGTACGCCGCCGAGCGCGGGGTAGACGAGGAGGTCGGGGCGCGAAGGTCTCGTCACGCGGCGATCTCGACAGACCGCTGGACGTGGCGCGACCCCGTCACGATCACGACCGCCAGTACGACGTACATGAGCGAATGGAGCGCCACGAACAGCCAGGTCGCTTGCACGTAAGTGCCGCCTGCGACCCAGCAAAGCCAGGCTGCGCCCGACGTCATCGTGAGCCGGGCCACGTCCCACCACAGGAAGCGATGGGCCTGATCCCACACCAGCAGGAGCTGCCCGAATGATCCGATCGCGAACTGCGCGAAGCACAGCAACACCATCGGCACCGCCACCGCCACTGCCCCGCGCCACCGCTCCGCGACAATCCCTTCGGGCACGAAGAGCGCGATCATCAGCAGCGGGGCGTATAGCGCAATCCCGAACCCGATCATGCCGGCCATGTAGCTCTGCAGCGTACGGCCGTGCATCCTGGCGACATTGGCCGACAACAAGCTGCCCGCCGCAGTGCCAAGCACGGTCGAGGGGAATCCCAGAATCCGGTATGCGAGGAACAACTGCCCTGCGGCGGCCGCGCCGTAGCAGCTCGTCACGATGACCATGAACAGGTTGAGGAACGAGGCTGCCCCCACGACGCTCTGCGCGACGGCGTAGCCGATGAAGCGACGCTGTCCGACAAGAAAAGGCACCATCCCGCCGCTGATCTTGCCGTGCGCTCGCCGCGACGGCTCGCGCGCATAGATCAGCGCCGCCGCCACCGATCCGATCACGTTGGCGATCAGGAAGGTCTGCGCGCCGACCTTTCCCGTCAAAACGGCGACAGCCGACACCGTTAATATTACGATGGGCGTCACCAGCTTCGGCACTCCCGAGCGGAGAAAGAGGCTTTCGCTGACCATGAAAGCACTGCCGATATTGGCGACCGCGAGCGAGGCCGTCAGCAGGCCCACCAGCAAGGCGTGCCTCGCCGCGTCGCCCGCCGTCGAACCGCGAACGATCCAGTCCACAGGCCCGAGCAGCGCCAGCAAGACCGCCGCGATCACCATGCTGACCACTAGCCCGTCACGGGCAAGTTCCGCGCGTCGCGCCGCATGTTCGGGCCGGTACAGGATCATGTCCAGACGGAGCGTCGCCAGGCCAGCGAGGATGCTGGCGATCGCCAATGCGTTGCCCGTTTCGCCGAACTGCGCTGGCGAGAACCATGTCACCAATAGCGGCGTGCTTGCAAACGACACCACCGCGCCGAGAATGCTGGGTCCGGTCAGGGAGCTCAGCGCCACCGCGAACCGGCGCGCCGCCGGAGGCAGCTTGAACATCGACGCTGCGGTCATTGGCCCCCCAACGTCGGCTCACGCTCGTCGCTTGCCAAGCAAGCAGCGATCCGCAAACCCCACTTGCGATCACGTTGCCAGCCCTGCATTAGCTAAACGCAGGCGGGAGTAAAGCCACCATGCCCGACGGGGCCAGCGCGACTTTCTCTCTGGTCACCTTCGCGACCGGCTCGTTCGCGAGCGCCCAGCAGCGCTTGGTCGACAGCGCGCGATCGCTGGCCGGGTTTCGGAAGTCCATCGCCTGGGACGCCGACCGGCTCCGCGACGCCGGTTTCGGCGCGGACATGCCGGATCTGCTGAGCAAGCGCGGCGCGGGCTATTGGATGTGGAAGCCCTTCATCGTGCTCGCCGCGCTGGAGGACACCACGCTCGATAGCGATTGGGTTCTATATTACGATGTCGGAGCGGGGAAGGGGAACCGCATCACCCGCGAAATGGACCCGCTGGCGAACTGGGCTGATCGGGTCAACGGCGGGTTAATGCCGGGCGTCCTGATCCCGGAGTTCGGGCCGACCGCGTGGTGGACCCGCCGTGACACGTTCATCGGGATGGACTGCGACGGGCCGCGTTATCACCAGCTGCCGCAGGTGCAGGCGACCTTCTGCCTGTTCCGGCGCGGCGAGCGCTCCCGTGCTTTTGTCCAACGCTGGTGGGAGGCGGCGCGCCAGATCGCCCTGATCGGCGAAGGCGAGGACGCGCCCAACGCGCCCAACCTGCCCGGCTTCCTCGGGCATCGCCACGACCAATCGATCCTGACGCTGCTGTGCGCGCGCGAGGGCGTGGTCCCGTTCGGCTCCACAAGCCGGCGGGTGGAGATGTCCAAGTCGCTGGACTCCGTGATCGCGGAAGCTGCCGGGGAGCGTCGTCATCGTCTGGCGCCAGCGTTGCGGCGTACGTTATCGCTCGCGCTCCGCCGCGTGCCGATTACGGGCGCGGTTTATCGCGCGCACAAGCCATTCTCGCCGATGATGGCCGAACTCGCGCGGCGCGGTTACCATCCGTAAGCGTCGGGCCAGGCTTCTCAGCCGGACCTTAACGGTCCAGCGGCCGCGTGCGGAGTGAAACCCCTGCGCAGCATCATCTTGCTGCCAGCCCATCGTCCCAGCCGCATCGACGGCCTCTCCACGATACGGTTGAAAGCTTCCGCAACCACGAAAATCAGCGGTACGGTGAGCAGCAACGTCCCCGCCATGCCCAGCCTGCCGAACAGAAGGTGGAATACAAGCAGCAGCACCGGGATGTGCGTCAGGTACAGACTATACGAGATGCGACCCAACCAGGACAGCGCGCGATGCGATAGAAGGCGCTCGAACGGCGCATGACCGACGCACAGCGCCACCAGCGCGATCGCGCCCGCGTCAGTGAGCAAGCCGCCCCGCGTGTCCGGCTCCACGCTGGTCAGCGCGATGGCGATCGGCAGCGCGATCCAGCCAATCCAACGGCCCGCTCCGGCGCCCATCGTACGGCGTAGTGCGGCCACCCGATAAGCAAGCACCGCTCCGGCGGTGAACAGGAACACATATTGGAGAGTGCTGAACGGATTGACCGCCAGGCCGAGATCGCCATGCGCGTTGGCGATCCGGCGGCACGCGACCGACAGCAGGAAACTTGCGACCAATGTGACAGCCCAACGCCAGCGAACGGCGATGGCGATAAGCGGCAGGATCAGCGAGATCCGAAGCTCGGGCGACAAGCTCCAGATCGCATTGTCGAGATTGGTGAAGCGCGCGCCGTCGAGGAGCGCGAGGTTGCCGAGCACCAGTCCCGGCGTCAGCGGGCGGCTCCAGGACTCAAGATTGAACCACGACGTCAACGCCCCGATCGGGTGATAGCCGACCGCCGCATACATCGCCGCGGACAGCAGCACCGCGACCGCCACCGGCGGATAGCTACGACCGATGCGTTTGACGATGAACGGCGCATAGCGGCCACCGTCCTTGCCCTCGAGCGTGAGGAACAGCACGAACCCGCTCAGCACGAAAAAGACGTACACGGCGGACGGGCCGGATACGAGCGGGGCCAGCAGCATTGTCGCGCGCAGCTTGGCGCGCGCGTCGGGGATGGTGAAGGCGAGGTGGTTGAGCACGACGACCAGCGCCGCCAGACCTCGCAGCGCGTCGAGGGAAGGGTATCGCTTCATCTGACGCCAACTCCCCCGATCGACCCGCAGGCTCTACGCCACGACCAGCTCATGCTCCAGGAACCAGCGGTACACCGACGTGATGCCCTCCTCGAGTCCGATCC
>CAXSEO010000388.1:0-3579 GCA_964235525.1 uncultured Sphingomonas sp.
CGAGCCGCAGAACCGCCGCGTGGAGATCATGTATGGTCCGGGCTCCGGCGCGGGTGCCGCTCCGCAGCAGTAAGCCTGTTCCGTCCGGTTCGATCGGGGGAGGTCAGCTTCGGCTGGCCTCCCTTTTCGTTTATGCGGCATGGAGACCTCGGGGGCGTGGCGCGTATCGGCTGGCAATCGCGCCCTCGCGCGGTATGACGCCGCGCTTCGGCGTGGTGAGGACAATCAATGCGGATCGCGATGATCGGATCGGGCTATGTCGGCCTGGTCTCGGGAGCCTGTTTCTCCGACTTCGGGCACCAGGTGGTGTGCGTCGACAAGGACGCCGCCAAGATCGCCGCGCTGCAGGCCGGGCGGATGCCGATCTTCGAGCCCGGACTCGACCAGCTCGTCGCCGCCAATGTCGCGGCGGGGCGGCTGTCGTTCACCGACGACCTCGGCCCGGCAGTCGCGGGGGCGGATGCGGTGTTCATCGGCGTCGGCACCCCCTCGCGGCGCGGCGACGGCCATGCCGACCTCTCCTATGTGTTCGCCGCCACCGAGGAGATCGCGCGCGCGGCGACCGGCGCGCTGGTGGTAGTCACCAAATCCACCGTCCCCGTCGGCACAGGCGACCGCGTCGAGGCGCTGCTCCGCGAGACCCGCCCCGACATCGACTTCGCGGTCGTCTCCAACCCCGAGTTCCTGCGCGAAGGCGCGGCGATCGGCGATTTCAAGCGCCCCGACCGGATCGTGATCGGCACCGACGACGCGCGCGCGCGGGGGGTGATGCGCGAGGTGTACCGCCCGCTGTATCTCGGCGAGAGCCCGATCCTGTTCACCGGCCGCCGCACCGCCGAGCTGACCAAATACGCCGCCAACGCGTTCCTCGCGACCAAGATCACCTTCATCAACGAGATCGCCGACCTGTGCGAGGCGGTCGGCGCGAACGTGCAGGAGGTGAGCCGCGGCATCGGGCTCGACAACCGGATCGGCCGGAAGTTCCTTCATGCCGGGCCGGGCTATGGCGGCTCGTGCTTTCCCAAGGACACGCTGGCGCTGCTCAAGACCGCCGAGGATGCAGGGACGCCGGTCCGCATCGTCGAGGCGGTGGTGCAGGTCAACGATGCGCGCAAGCGTGCGATGGGCCGCAAGGTGATCGCGGCGCTGGGCGGCGAGGGCAAGGGCAAGACCGTGGCGCTGCTCGGCCTCACCTTCAAGCCCAACACCGACGACATGCGCGACGCGCCCAGCCTTGCGATCGTCCAGTGCCTGCTCGACACGGGGGTCGCGGTACGCGCGCACGACCCCGAAGGGATGGACGCGGCGCGCGCGCTGCTGCCCGACGTCACCTATTGCGCGGACGCCTATGAGGCGGCGACGGGCGCGGACGCGGTGGTGCTGGTCACCGAGTGGGACGCGTATCGCGCGCTCGACCTGCCGCGCCTCAAGGCGGCGATGCGCGCGCCGGTGCTGGTGGACCTGCGCAACGTCTACGGCCGCGACGAGGTTGAGCGCGCGGGGTTCGCGTACACGGCGGTGGGGCGGTAAGAGGAGCGCGGAGCACACCGGCTCCCAGCCCGATGTTGACTAACCTTCAACCTGGTACCATCTACTATAATCCAAGCTGTAGAGGTGAGAACAGCCTCCTCACACACCATTGGGATCGGTTTCGATGGTATAGTAGCCGTCCAACGGCGAAGAGATCCGGGGGTGGGCGGCCCGGCTAAGGCTTGAACGTCGGCCTCCCGGTTCGCGCCGGGAGGCCGTTTTCATCTCAGCACCACACGGCGAAGGTGCCCGGCGTCGCGGCGGTTGGCGACCTTCTTCCCCGAGATCGGGTAGAAGGAGACCACATTGTACCTGCCGTCGCGACGAGCAGGTAGTCACCCAGCGCGGGCGGATGTCCGACAAGTTCGATCTTGCCGTGGTTCGCGAAGTCGTCGCGGACGTATAGCGGGTTGGTGACCACCGCCGCGACGTGCGGCAAGCAGCGCGCGAAGTCGGCGGAATGGCGTCGCTGGGCATGGCGAAGGGCGTTCGGCGACATCACCGCGTGGCCCTCGTCCAGCTCCAGGCCGAGCGCGGCGTTGATGGCGTTGACCGGCACGTCGCCGAACAGCAGCGGCACCAGCTTCGCACGAGGTGGTCCGGTCATGTCGCGATGTTGGTCTCGCCCGGTTCCACGGCCCCCACCAACCACTCCGGCACGATCGCGTCGCCCAGCGCTTCCACCCGGCGGTGCTCCACCATCAGCGCAAGCTCCGGGTACACCGCCCGCGTGCGCTCCGTCTCCGGGCCGAGCGGCGCGACGACCAGGCGGCGGTTTACCTTGCCGCGGTGGTGCATCCGGGCGGTGTTCTCCTGGCCGACATAACAGCCCTTGGTGAAGCTGACCCCGTTCAGCTCGCGCGCGTTCGCCTCCAGCCACAGCGTCTTGTCCTGGCCGAGTTCCGCGACGCCCTCCGTCACGCCGAGCGACAGCCGGTGCGCGTGCCAGCCCGGTGCCGCCTCGCCCGGCGCGCCGAGCCATCGCCAGCCCAGCGCGGGGAGGCGCGGGTCGGGCACGCCCTGGCCGGGCTCGGGCGACCAGTGGACCGCGAGCGACGGCACCCGCTCGATCGTCAGTGCACGGCGCAGGCGGTAGAGCGACAGGCGGCGCGCGAGCGCGTCGGCCTGGTTCGACTCGACGTCGAGTAGCACATCCTCCCCCTCGGCCCACATCACGAAATCGAACAGCGCCTTGCCCTGCGGGGTCAGCAGCCCCGCCCAGAGCGGGCGGTCGGGGGCGAGCGCGGCGGTGTCGTTGGTCACCAGCCCCTGGAGGAACCCGCGCGGGTCGTTGCCCGACAGCCGCAGCACCGCGCGGTCGAGGAGGGTGGTTCCGGTCATCTCCCGCAGGTAAGACCTGCGCGATGCAACTGGAAGTCCTGACCATTCGCCGTCCCGACGACTGGCACGTCCACCTGCGCGATGGGGCGATGCTGGCGGCGGTCGCGCCGTACACCGCGCGCCAGTTCGCGCGCGCGATCGTGATGCCGAACCTGACCCCGCCGGTGACGAGCGTCGCCGCCGCGCGCGCGTATCGCGAGCGGATCATGGCCGCGCTGCCCGAGGGCGCGCGGTTCGAGCCGCTGATGACCTGTTACCTGACCGACGACGCGGACGCGGACGAGATCGTGCGGGGGCACGCGGAGGGCGTGTTCACCGCAGCCAAGCTCTACCCCGCCAACGCGACGACCAACTCGGCGCACGGCGTCACCGACATCGCCCGCCTCCGCCCGGTGCTGGAGACGATGCAGCGCGCGGGGATGCCGCTGCTCGTCCATGGCGAGGTGACCGACCCGGCGGTGGACATCTTCGATCGCGAGGCGGTGTTCCTCGACCGGGTGCTCGCGCCCCTGCTCGCCGACTTTCCCGCATTGAAGGTGGTGCTCGAGCACATCACCACCGCCGACGCGGTCGCGTTCGTGGAAGGCGCGGACGCGCGCGTCGCGGCGACGATCACGCCGCAGCACCTCCACCTCAACCGCAACGCGCTGTTCGCAGGCGGCCTGCGCCCGCACGCCTATTGCCTGCCGGTCGTCAAGCGCGAGCGGC
>CAXSEO010000389.1:0-3576 GCA_964235525.1 uncultured Sphingomonas sp.
GATCTCGTGGTTGGCCTCGATCGCCTGGTAGACGTTGGCCAGCGTCTGCGCCTCCACCCCCTGCGCCGCGTCCACCACCAGCAGCGCGCCCTCGCACGCCGCCAGCGCGCGGCTCACCTCATAGGCGAAGTCGACATGGCCGGGCGTGTCCATCAGGTTGAGGACGTAATCCCCGCCATCCTTGGCCCGGTAGGCGAGCCGCACCGTCTGCGCCTTGATGGTGATGCCGCGCTCGCGCTCGATGTCCATGTTGTCGAGCACCTGCTCGCTCATCTCGCGATCGGAGAGCCCGCCCGTCGCCTGGATCAGCCGGTCGGCGAGCGTCGACTTGCCGTGGTCGACATGCGCGATGATGCTGAAATTGCGGATGCGATCGAGCGGCGTGGTCATGCCCGAGCGCGTAGCCTAGCGCCGTCGCGACCGCTACCCGGCCCGGCGGATCGCCTCCAGCGCGCTCAGCCAGCGCTGTTCGCCCTCGCCGCTTACCAGCGCGTAGCGAAGCCTGCGGCGGTCGAGTTCGGCGCGCGACAGGTCGAAGAAGCGCTGCCGCTCCGCCGCCGTGCCGAACATTCGCGTCCCGTCCGCCTGCCAGGGCAGGTCGATGTCGAACAGCAAGTACAGGTCGGCGGTGGCTGTCCAGCTGTCGAACCACGGATCGCGGCGACCGAACAGCATGTCCGCCCACACCGCGCTCATCAACGGATCGGTGTCGAGGATCACGGGGAACCGCCCCTGCGCCAGCGCCGCCCGCGTCTTGGCATCGTGCGCGGTGGCGATCATCAGCAGGTCGGCCATGGTCAGGTCGGTGCCGAACGCCTCGCAATAGGTGCGGCCGAACTCGGCGACGCAAGTCGAGTGGAAATGCTGGGCGAGGCGGGGCGCGATCGTCGACTTGCCCGTGCTCTCCGGACCGTGGAGGCAGATCGAGCGCAGGGTCACGCCCGCCCCCGCCGCAGGCTCCGCAACCAGTCGCGCAGCCCCCATGCCGACAACGCCAGATACACCGCGTACAGCCCCGCCAGCACCCACAGTCCCTTAGCGAGGTAGAGCGGGATCGCGCCGAGGTCCACCGCGATCCACAGCACCCAGTTCTCCCAGGCGCGTCGCCCCATCAACAGTTGCGCGACGACGCTGGCGGCGGCGATCGCGGCGTCCCACCAAGGGTAGGACGCATTGGTGCCGTACCGCATTCCAGCGCCCCAAATCAGCGCCGCCACGCCGATCGCGAGTAGCCAACGCGCGCGCTCGCGCCATGGGAGCGACACGACCGCCACCGCGCCCGTCTGCACTCGCGCGCGCGTCCAGTTGCGCCAGCCATAGATATTCGCCGCCGCGAACAAGACCTGTAGCAGAGCGTCGCTATACAGACGCTGGCGCAGCACGACGACACCGACCAGCAGCACAGATCCGATCGCCGCGGGAAAGGTCCATACGCTCCGCACGACACCGAGGGCGACGCACAAAATACCGAGCGCGGTCGCAATCCATTCCAGCGCGGACATGCGGTGGGGGCTTAGCGGCGCTTGTCACCCACCGCCAAGGGGCTAAACTCTCGGTGAGAGGATGCGGGCATGCGGCATGTCGCGATCATCGGCGCGGGGCCGGCGGGATATTATACCGCCGAGGGACTCGCGCGCCTGTTCGGCGACGGCGTACGGGTCGACATCGTCGACCGCAGCCCGGTTCCCTATGGCCTGATCCGCAGCGGCGTGGCGCCCGACCACCAGTCTATCAAGGCGGTGTCGCGCCGCTACGAAGCGACCGCGCTCGGCGACAATGTCCGCTTCATGGGCCATGTCGATGTCGGCCGCGACGTGACGGTCCACGAGCTGCTCGGGCTATACGATGCGGTCGTGCTCGCGACGGGCGCGCCCGCCGACAAGCCACTCGGCGTACCGGGCGACGATCTGCCGGGCGTGATCGGGTCGGCGGCGTTCGTCGGCTGGTACAACGGCCATCCGGACTTCGCGGACCTCGACCCGGCGTTCGGGGCGGAGGACGTGGTGATCGTCGGCGCGGGCAACGTGGCGCTCGACGTCGCGCGCATCCTCGCCAAGACACGCGGCGAGTTCGCGGGATCGGACATCGCCGCGCACGCGCTCGACCGGCTGGACGGACACGGGGTGCGCCGGGTGACGATCCTCGCGCGGCGCGGGCCGCAGCAGATCGCGATGACGCCCAAGGAGCTGGGCGAACTGGCGCAGCTCTCGCGCGCCGCGCCGCTGGTCGACGTCGCCGACCTGCCCGCGGCGGAGAGCGACGCCGCGCTGGAGCCGGGGGTCCGCAAGTCGGTCGCGCTGCTACGCCAGTTCGCCGCCGCGTCCGCCACTGGCAAGCCGATCGGCATCGCGTTCGACTTCTTCGCCGCGCCGGTCGCGATCGAGGGTGCCGGGCGAGCCGAGCGGGTGATCGTCGAGCGGACGCGGCTGACCGCGACCGGCGTCGAGGCGACGGGCGAGACGTACCGCGTCCCCGCCCGGCTGGTGGTCAGCTGCATCGGCTATCGCACCCCGCCAATCGCGGGCGTGCCGTACGACGCCAAGCTCGGCCGCTTTCCGAACGCGGAGGGCCGCATCGCGCCCGGCCTGTACGCGGCGGGTTGGGCGAGGCGCGGGCCGACCGGGACGATCGGCACCAACCGCCCCGACGGCTTCCTGATCGCGGACTATATCGCGGCGGACACGGGCGGGGAAAGCGGCAAGACCGGACGCATCGGGCTCGACGCGCTGCTCGTCGCTCGCGGCGTGGAGGTGGTCACGTTCCGCGACTGGCAGGCGATCGACCGCGCGGAGGTAGCGCGCGCGAGGGACGGCAGTCCTCGCGAGAAGTTCACCGGCGTCGCCGCCATGCTCGCCGCGCGGGGTTGATCGCCGGGGCGACGGGAGCTACAGGCGCTCCCCTTGCCGTCGCGAAAGCCAGAGGCGGCATGGCCTTGGGTCGGGGAATAGCTCAGCCTGGTAGAGCACTGCCTTCGGGAGGCAGGGGCCGGAGGTTCGAATCCTCTTTCCCCGACCAATGCGTGGCGCGCACGATCGTAGCGACGCTACGAACGAGACGCGCAAGCGCGGCCGGCCTCGGCAAAGCCGAGGGTCGACGACGCGTCTTTGCCGCGGCGTGATGCCAAGATTAAACGGTATGAGCGTGTCGCGCTGCACCGGGAAGCCCCGCACATTGAGTAGGAACGCGGTTCGTCACTCCCGGGTCGCGCAGCCAGTCTACCGGCGCTCCACCAGCGTCAGCACGGTGGGTCCGGGCGGGGGCGCCTGGCGCTCCAGACCGATTTGCACGAACAGCAGCGCGAAATGGCAATGGAGGCGCATCGCCTCGACCGATGTCTGGTCGTCAACCAGTTCGAGGTGCTGCACCGCCAGGTTGAAATAATGCGTGGCTCCCGGCGAACCCGGCCGCGCGGTCACGCTGACACCGCCATGTTCAGGCGGCTAACCACATCAGGACGAGGACACTCCATCGCGCTGCCCGTAGCGGGGCAGGTAAGCCGCGACCTGCCCCACGTTAAGACACACGTGCCGATACTAACGAATTGTTGAAGACGATCCGAAAACCAGCAACTCGTAT
>CAXSEO010000390.1:0-3532 GCA_964235525.1 uncultured Sphingomonas sp.
GCAGACGCCGGAATACAAGACCTCGATCTCGACCTCGTTCGCTCCGGCCTCCTCACGCTCCACCACGAGCGGCTTCAGGCGGGAGAAGGAGTGGTTCGCCGCATAGCCATGTGCCTTGATCGTCATCTGTTTGGTCCTCGCTGCCGGCCATTGCGACGACCGATGATTAAGAAACGGCAAGAGGCTCTGGCAGGTCTGTTCTTATCCTATGACCGCCAATCCCCCTCTTCCGCCAAGCCTTGGCCAATGGCATCTACCGTTCCGGACATGTTTCGGCATGTCGCGCGTCGTAACCGCGACGCGCTGCTTCGATCTCCGCGCGCCTGGCGGTGGCCCATCCAGCGAGCAAGGCGAGCGGTTCGGTGAGCGACCGGCCCAGCTCGGTCAGCGCGTAATTGACCCGGGGCGGGACGGTGGCGAAGGGCGTGCGCCTGACCAGCCCGTCGCGCTCGAGGCCGCGCAGGGTGAGGGTCAGCATCCGGTGCGACACGCCGGGGATGGCGCGCATCAACTCGTTGAAGCGCATCGGCGAGCGCTCGGACAGGTTGCCCACCACCATCACCGCCCATTTGTCGCCGACCCGGTCGATCACCTGCGCGAGCCCGCGACAGTCTTCCCGGGACGCCGCGTCCGGCGGCACCACCTTCAGCTTCGTCGCGACCGTTCGACCCACTGACATCACCGATCTTCCTTGTCTGGCACGCACATCGGTGTGCGTGACGTACATCGCCATGCGTTCTTGCGAAGGAGCTCACGCCCGATCACATCGCCGATCACAAAATGTGCGTGGCGATGGAGAATGCAATGCGGATCGGCGTCAGCGGAGCCGGCGGCCAGCTGGGTCGCGCAATCGTGACGGAACTCACGCGGCGAGCGGCGGGCGAGGAGATCGTCGCGATCACCCGCGAGCCGGAGCAGCTCGCGCTGCCGGTCGAGACGCGCCCGGGCGACTATGACCGCCCCGAGACGCTGGTCGAAGCCTATGCCGGGCTCGACCGCTTGCTGCTGATCTCCAGCGCCGACCTGCGGCCGGGCGTACGCAGCGCGCAGGCGGTGGCGGCGGTGGACGCGGCGGTGGCGGCGGGCGTCGGGCACGTCTTCCTCTTGTCGGCGACCGGCACGCGCGAGAAGGCGGAGCCCGCCATGGGTGCCGCCTACTGGGCCGGCGAGCACCGGTTGCTCACCAGCAGCGCGAAGGCCTGGACGATCCTGCGGATGAACTATTTCGCGGAGACCTTCGCGGAGCAGGCGGGCATGGCGGCGAGCACCGGTCATCTGCCCGGTTACGCCGAGAACCGGGTCGCGTTCGTGTCGCGCGACGACGTCGCCGAGGCCTGCGCGGGAGCGCTCGCGACCCCAGGGCATGTCGGCGCGACCTACAATCTCTGCGGGCCGGACCGCGTCACCGGCGCGGAGCGCGCGGCGCTGCTGGCGGGCCATACCGGGCAGCCGGTCGCCTATGCGGTGTTGACCGAGCAACAGCTGCGGGAAGCGATGGGCGGGGCCGGGCTGCCTCCCTTCGTCATCGACGCGGTCGCGTCCATGCAGGCGGCGCAGGCGGAAGGAGCCTACGACATCGTCACGGGGGATGTGGAGAGGCTCGCCGGCCACCCGCCTCGTGCGCTGCGCGACGTGCTCGCCGCCCGCGCGTTCCAGCCGCAGGCCGGACCGGCAGGCGCCTGAAGCATGGACCGGAGCTCCGGCCCGGCACCCGCCGCCGACAGCGCCGTCGACAGCCTGGACGGGTTCACCCATCGCTACGCCGAGGTCAACGGCACCCGCATCCACTATGTGATCGGCGGGTCCGGTCCTGCGGTCGCGCTGCTCCACGGCTTTCCCTATAGCTGGGCCGTCTGGCGCGACATCATGCCGCTGCTCGCGGCGGCCGGGCGCACCGTGCTCGCGCCGGACCTGCGCGGCATGGGCGACTCCGCGCCTGCCGAAAGCGACACCTTCGCCAAGACCAATGTCGCGGCAGACATCCGGGCGATCGTGCGCGACCTGGGCCTCGGCCCCGTCGATCTGGTCGGCATGGATATCGGCACCATGGTCGCCTACGCTTACGCCTCGCGCCATCCGGGCGAAGTGCGCCGGCTGGTGCTCTCCGAATCGCTGATCCCGGGGTTCGGGCTTGAGGAGCTGATGAACCCGGCCACCGGCGGGTTCTGGCATTTCGGGTTCCAGATGCAGGTCGACCTCGCCACCTTTCTGACCCACGGCAAGGAGGCCGCCTATCTCATGCCTTTCTACACGATGATGTCGGCCGCGCCCGACGCCGAAGCGCTGGCGCGGTCGGTGTACCTGCCGCATTTCACGGGACCCGCGGGCCTGCGCGGCGGCTTCCAGCATTATGGCCCGCTGGTGGAGGACGGCAAGGCGAACCGGGCCGCGTTCAGCACCAGGCTGCCGATGCCCGTGCTGGTGCTAAACGGCGAGAAGGGCATCCCGCAGCCACCCCTGCTCGACGGCGTGCGGCGATTGGCGGAGCATGTCGAGGCGGACCTCGTCCCCGGTGCCGCCCACACCTATGCGCACGACAACCCGCCAGCGACGGCCGAACGGCTGTTGCGCTTCTTTTGACGTCGTCGCGGCTTTTGCGGATGCTGGTTAACACGCGTTAACGGCACCGACTTGTCCGAAGCCGATACGGCCAAGCGCCAGCCTCTTCGGTCGGCGGCCTTTTGGCAAGGAGACCTGCGACATGGCGAATCTTAAACCCGCGACCGATGTCGAGCAACTCGCTGCCTGGGCGCTCCGCGCCACCTATGACCAGTTGTTGCCCAATTCTGTGAAGCAACTGCCCGTGCACCTGCTCGACTGTGTCGGCTGCTCGCTGGCGTCACTCGGCGCGCCGCCGGTGAGCGCGATGCGCGCGCAGATCGAGGCGATGGGCGGCTCGGGCGACTGCCCGCTGATCGGCGGCGGCAGCGCCAACCTCATGTATTCGGTTCAGTGGCATACCGCGCTGGTCCGTTACGTCGACTTCATGGACAATTTCCTCGCCGCGAAGGAGACCTGCCACACCGCGGACAATTTCGGCGCCGTTTTGTCCGCCGCCGCCTATGCCGATGCGTCGGGCAAGCAGTTCATGACCGCGCTCGCGGTCGGCTACACCGCGCAATCGCGCTTCGTCGACCATGGGACGTTCATGGAGCGGGGACTGGATCACACCGCGCAGCTCGGCTTCTCGATCGGCGCGGCGACGGGACTGCTGCTGGGCCTGTCCGTCGAGCAGATCGCGAACGGCATCGCGATGGCGGCGGCGAACAGCGGTTCATACGACAACATTCGTTCCAAGCCGTTGTCGCAGTGGAAGGGGCTGGCGTCGAGCCAATCCGCGCTCGGCACGATCAATGCCATGTTGCTCGCGCAACGCGGCGTGACCGGCCCGCTCGAGATCATCGAAGGTCTGAAAGGCATCGACGCCCTGCTCGGCTCGCCGATCAAGATCGACTGGTCGAAAGAGCCTTACGAAGGCATCACGACCAGCGCGATCAAGAAGTACAATTCCGAAATCCACACGCAGTCCTCG
>CAXSEO010000391.1:0-3507 GCA_964235525.1 uncultured Sphingomonas sp.
TAATGCTCATGGTTCGACGCTGCGCGCGTGGACGCTTCCAGCCCGGCGATCGACGCGAGGACGCAAAAGCGACACGAAAGGCGCGGGCTACCGAACCGGGTGTAGGCTTCATGCAGCGGGACGGCGTTGTTCGCATGATATGCAAACACCTCGTTGTCGCTCCAGGCGACGATCGGATGCCAGATCAGCATTGCCGTGCCGGCGGCGTTGCCCGAACGCGTGAAGCGGGTGTCGGGCTTTGCGACAGGCGCTGTGCGGCGTGAGGTGGACTCGGCCCGGCGGATGCCGATCGTGGTGCCAGCGAAGCGCCGGGCGAGCGCGGGGCCGATCACATTGGCTTTGTGCTCGGAGGTGCAGAACCGCAAGCTCGCCGACGACCAGGGACCTATCAGCTGATAGGTCTCGAGCGCGGCGTAGCGCAGCTTTGCCCGCTCGAACCGTCCGCGCCAGCGATCGAGGAGGTCGCCCGCCGGGCGGCGAACGATGAGGAGCGGGACTCCCGCGCGCGACGCCAGCATTTTGACGGTGGCGGCGGTCTGCTCCCATTCCACGCGGCCGAGGTCGGGGTGTATGGCGGTACGTCGCTCGTGCGGATGGCCGATCGCGTCGAGATAAGCGGTCGCGGCGAACATCGCTGCGGTGGAGTCCTTGCCGCCCGACAGATTGAACACGACCTGCGCGCCCCGCGCGATAGACTCGTCGGTCGCAGCGTCGTGGGCGATCGGCGGGTTCACGGTTCGCGGTCCGCTGAAGTGGTCGCGGCGCTCTCCTCAGTTGCGCTCTCAGGAGCGAGCGCGAGTTCGAGCCAATGCGCGCAATCGAGCCAGTCGAGGCATTCGCGGGCACTCAGATCGAGCAGCTGCCCGCCGCCTCCGAAAAACCCGACCCGCAAGTGGCGCGTGGAGCTCAGCGACCATGTAAAGCCCCAGCGCCTCTCCAGATCGAAAGCCTCGGCGCAGGCGAGGACGAACATGATTACGTGTTCGGGGTCGCCATCGCCGTCCGAGTATATCCAGATCGCGCCGGAAGCCGTCTCTGGATCGAGCGTCATGTCGAAGCCGAGCTCGTTCCCTTCGACCAGGGAGACCTCGGCCGCCACGCGCTGGCGCACGTTCTCGGCTTCGATCGCGTTTTCGGCGGAGCCGACGTCGAGAATGCAGCTGAATTGGGTATGATAGTCCGCCATGGCGGATCTCCTGAAACGCGAACGGCCAGCGACCGACCAAGGCGGCGCTATTCGATGGCGGGGACCGCCATGTTTTCCTAAACAGTCAGCGGAGGCACCGCGATGTCCGCCGCATCGAAATAGGCGAGGACCGCGCACAGTGAGCCGAGCTTCTCGACCGTTTGCCTGGGAACGACGACGTGGTCATCCTCGTCCGCCGCGTAGGATGCCGGTTCGCCTTCGCCGGTGAAGACCACGCGCTCTGGGCCCCACTGACCAGGGTAGCCGCCCGACCATCTTGAGAAGGGAAGTTTCTTCTCGACGCACCAGGCTTCGAGGTCCTCGAACCGGCCCCAGGCGACCTCGTGAGCATGGAGGCTGAGGGGCTCTCCAACACTGCGGTCTTCGGGCGCGAACCCTTCGCCGTCCCATTCAATCGACAGACCTTCGTTCGCGACGATTCCGGCGAGCTCGATGTATTCGGATGCAGTGAGCGAGCCGCCCACCACGATCGAAGCAGATACTCGATCAGCCATGTCCTACTCCTTTTCCGGGCAAAGTTGGTTGGGGCTGGGAGGATCTGTGCTGGGCGTCGGCCGAGACGCAGATCTTGCCGGGGTGCTGGCTCATCAACTTTCGAGCGATCGCGGGTCCAGCGCCGCGGAGAAGGCGTCCGGCAATGTCACATTCGCGAAAGCGTTCAAGAACATCGGCGCGATTTGGTCGGGACGATAACCAGCCAGTCCACACCCGATGGGGGTAAGCTCGAACCGCATGCAGGGCCGTTCCCGTGCGTAGTCGAGAAAGTCGGCGACGTGCGCTCGGATGACGTGCAGCGGGAGCACTCGCAGCTGGTGATCCTTGGTCGGGATGCCATAGGCATTGCCCTGTCGACCGACGCCTTGGCCGAAGATCGCGCCGCGATGCTGACGAGCCCAGAGGGCAGCGCCCTTGCCGTGACGACCAGCGACGTTGGATCCGAAGACGAACACCGGGATGGTGGGGGTGGGAGTATGCATCGAAAAGCTCCTGTTTAGGCCCCGCATCGTGAGCGGCAGGCCTTCCAGTGCGCGCCGGGGTCCCGCATCTTCACCAGGGCGGGCGTACGCAGGAGTCCGCCCCGGTGAACGGCGCAGCCGCTGACTTCTTGGGTCCGGCGTCATCATGGGAGGCCTCGTTGCGCCTCGCTAGTCCGCCTGCGCCGCGTCAAACTCGGCGGCGATGTCGGGGTATGCGTGGCGCAGATTGCGATGGAGCGCGGCAAAGTCGGCGATCGGGAACCGTCCGTCCGGCAGGGGCCGTGTGATGCCCATTGCGCCGCGGATGGCGACAGCGACGGTGTCGATCGACGACAGCGGCCGATAGGCCGCGTCGTACTCGACGGGCGAGCGAAAGCCGGCGTCGAGCCAGGTATCGAGGCCCTCGGAAACCGCGTCGAACCAGGCAACCGCTTCCGGCAACGTATCGTCGGCGCGCGCTTCCAGCGTCCGATAGGTGCCGAAGTCGTGACGGTTGACGACAACGCTAAACGAGCAGCCCGCGGGCGGCAGGCCGTGGCGGGCGATCAGGGCCGCCTTGTAAGTTGCGATCTCGAGAAGGTTGAAGCGCGCGAAGTCGGGGGACTGCCCGAGCTGCGCGCATGGAACGCCGGCGGGCGCGCCATCGAGGTCGGCGGTGATGATCATGGGAGCGCTCCCGGCCCCTTATGGGCCGACTGTCCCCCTCCCCCTCTTCTTCAAGCGGCTTCTCCGGCCTCGAACTGGCGTAGCCAGCTGTCCAAGCTGGGGCGATCGGCAACCGGACGCGCGGCCGCGTTACGCTGGAACGCGAGCAGATCGTGCGGCGCACGGTCGATGATGCGCTCGATCTCGGCTGCGCCGAGAAGGCGCTCGTCGCGGATGAAGTCGGTCATGCGGCCTGGACGCGCGCGGGTCGACTTTCGCCAAAGGCCCTCGACGGTCCGCAGCCGTGGCGCGGCGCGCGCCTCGATCAGCACGATCAGCCGCAGCCAGTGCGCCGGCAGCGCGCGAAGCTCGTCGGGCTTCATCGCCGTGCAGAACACGCAAGACGACTTGGGAGGAACCGGGAGGCCCCCGGCTGCAATGCGCTCGGCGCACGCCGAGCGATCCCAGCCCCATTCGCGCAACGGGTATCTACAGTCGTAGCGATCGTCGGTGATCGTTGCGGCGTGCGCATGGCGCGCGCTATCTCTGGGTCCGGCGTCGTAGCCGATCAGCCGCACAACCCTCTCTCCGCGCGCCCAAGCCGCGATCGCCAGGGGCCATCGGCGCAGGAACGGGTCCTGCGGCGCCGCTTTGTATTTCAGCGAGCAGGACGATCGG